>CAKOIJ010000001.1 GCA_934086775.1 uncultured Bacilli bacterium
AGGCTCAAACTCGAATTTTTTATCTTCAGATATTAATAAAGGTCTTACACCTGCTTCTTTTAACGGGTTTAAAACATATAAATAATTAAAGTTACTGTCATACGCTGAAACACCTTGAATTCTCCTATAAGCCATACTAGTAGTAGTACCAAGTGATTTAGTAAAAAAATTTCCATATTTAAGGTCAACTAAGGCATCTTCAACTTTTGTTCTTGTTAAAAAAGCGAAGTCTGTAACACGAGCCTCAGCACCAATACTATTAAATAAATCGTTGTTAAACAAATCATCTATATTTTTTAAACAGTCATTTTTATCAAGTAATGTAATTTTCATGACTTTACCTCCTTAATTTAAGTCTTTTTAATTCTTCTTCATTTATATAAATAACTTTACCACCTTTAGGATAAAACGCGTATCTTCCAAATACAACCCAAATAGCATCTAAATATTTTTTTGGTAAAGGTGCACATCCATCTGTAAATATAATTTTATTTTCAACTCTTTTACTAAAAGCATTTACTGCAACATCAAAGTCAGTTCCACCGCCACCTTTAAAAGGCATATT
Source organism: uncultured Bacilli bacterium (assembly GCA_934086775.1). Classification (GTDB taxonomy): domain Bacteria; phylum Bacillota_I; class Bacilli_A; order RF39; family UBA660; genus CAG-628. The sequence continues at coordinate 566 of CAKOIJ010000001.1, forward strand.
ATCTATATCATTTAAGTTTCTAATAGGATAAAAACCATAAAACTTAGTATCAAAACATCCCACTTTTACTTTAGAAGTCATAAGTATATTTTTGCATTCTCTTAAAAAGTTTTTAAGTAATGTCTCGCTAATAGAACCACTTGTATCAAGTAATATTTCAGTTAATGGACTAGGTAAATACTCTAAATGAGAAGTTAAAACTCCATCTTCAATAGTAGCGTTTTTATAAGACCAATCTACATTAAAATTAATATTCTCTTTAAGAAGTCTTCTCCATCTTATTAAAGGCTTTGCTACTCCTATATCTTCTACTTTTAAATTACTTTCATCAGTACTAGTTCCTGCCCCGGTCATTTGTTTAGCAAGATTATCTCTTAACTCTTCTAGTTGTTTCTTTCTTTCTATTCTGTTTTGTTCGAAGGCTTTTTTTTCGCCCATTCTCTTATTTCTTTCAATATTTTCTTTTACTTTACTATTCTTTTGATTATTAGCGTCACTCTTTCCATCTTTATTATCCACATTACTTCTTCCTTTATCGGTATTACTTTTGCTATTTAAGTCATCTTTTTTATTTTGATTACTTCCACTTTCATTTTGCTTAGAGTTATCACTTTTATTATCTTGACTATTACAAGAACCATCTTGATTATTTGATTTATCTTTTTCATCTTGATTACTTTGATTATTTTCATTTCCATTTTGGTTAGAGTTATCATCCTTTTTGTCCTGACTGTTAGAAGAACTACCTTGATTATTTGATTTATCTTTTTCATCTTGATTTCTTTGATTACTTCCATTTCCATTTTGGTTAGAATTATCGCTTTTATTACCTTGATTATTAGAAGAGCCATTTTGTTTACTATTTTTCTCTTTTACTTTATCTTCCCACATCTCATGGCTATCATGTCCTTTATTTTCATTTTGATTAGAAGAGGCACTACTTCCATTTTGATCATTAGAATTATTCTTACTACTTTCGTTTTTCTTCTTTAGTAAAATGTCATATAACTCTTCTGCATCATAGTTAATTGCTTCAGGCATGTCTATTACACCATCACATAAAGTTAAACCATCTTTTTTAAGAAATGCATTAATAACAGCATCTGTAGCTATATTCCAAATTTCTTTATCTTTATTTTCACTTCTATAAATATGATCAAAAGCTATATGAGAAACTTCATGAGAAAGATAAAATAATAACTTATCTTCACTTTGTTTTAATATGTCTTTATGATAATAAATGTTTTCTCCATCAGTTGCAGCAGTTGGAATTCCATTAGATAGACAATTATTATTTTCTATTATTTTCGTATTAGCTATGATAGGGCCAAAAGAAGGATATTTAATTAATAATTTTCTTTTAATATTTTCCATATCATTCATGATAAACATCTCCTAAATATGAACAAGTAAACTATATACTTCCTCGTTCATTTCCTTTTCTTTTAAATTACTAGCAGTCAATATAATATGAACTTCTTCAGGTAGTTTAAAAGTAGAAACTTGTCTATACTTTAAAATTTCAACAAATTTACCTTGATCATATTTATTAATCTTATTAATATCAGTAATAACTAATATTCCTTTATTTTCTTCGCACTTTTTAACTAATTCTGTAAACCAACTAGGTGGTAAGAATTTAGTATTTTCAAAATGTCCAACTAACTGTCCAACACTTACGTTTGATGGAAGAGTTATATATTCACTAAATAAGTCACTTGGTACATCTTCTACTAAAATAGGCATATTTGTATTTTTTAAATATTCATTTAACATTTCTAATTTTTCTTTATTCATATTAAAATCCTTCCTTTTTATTAAAACTTCTTAACAAGTTTTAAACTATTATTCTCTTCTAAAGTTTTTCCTCTTAATATATCTTTAGAAAAGCATTCATCCATAAATTTCTTTATAAATGTCTTTTTAAAATCTCCATCATATATTTCTTTAGCACTAAAAGGCACTCCTGAAAATAATAAATCTTTACTTAATAAGCAATCTTTTTCTTCGTTATTTTTATATAAATACCACTTAATAGGCTCTACTTCTATCCAAACGGGTTCGCCTGTATAATGATGATAATCATCAGATAAATATGAGTAACCTGATGCAAAGTTTGCTTCCATTCTTATGTATCTCTTATTGTTATGTTTATATTCTTCTAATTCAATTATTTCAAAGAAATAATTGTTATTTTTGTCAATTTTAGTAAGTTTATAAACTGAATAATGGTTACCTGTTAATTCAAGTTCATTTTTTTCATATTTAGTTTTAAGTCTATCCTGTGTAAGTGATGAAGGAACCATTTGTGGGTATTCACCAAATTCTACTGTAGATAGTTTTGATGTTCCATCAATTTCTTTTATAGTGTAAGGTAAGTTAGATGCATTAGTTAAAAGTGGTCTTATACTGTGTATCTCAGTTAAGTTAACTCCTTCACATACTCCATTACGATCTATAAGTTTAACTTCTTTTTTATTATTATCAAATATCCAATAATTACCATTTTCATTTTTATTCATATTAGTTCCTATTTGTTTAGCACCCAAACAAACTGAAAAATCAGTTACCTCTGCGAGTAAATAATTTAACTCTACTTCGCTCAAGTTACTATAGTCTAATAAAGTAAAATCAAGTTTCTCAGTATTCTCTTTAACAGAAGAAGATTTTTTAGTTTGTTTCTTACTTCCTATTTCAAGTAAATACTCTAGTCTATCTTCACTTCCGTGAGCCCATAAAGTATCAAATGTTGCACCTATTTCTTTGCCTACATTATATACAAAGTCTCTAACTATTTCTAAGTTTTCTTTATCTACTACAGATAAACCAACTGCTAAGTTATATTTTTCTGATATATTCATTTCACTAATAACACTTTTATCATAATTGTGGTTTACCACATCTTCTACAGTTATTACTTCTTTTTTAGTAAACTCCATAAAATCTTTAGTAAGTTCTTTACCAACTAGACTACGGAGCATATCGGGTTTACCAGTTGCATACAAAACTTTAGAAGCCATCTCCCATTTTCTTGGATCTGCATTTGGTGTTACACCATTATATTTTGTTCTTAATGCTGGCTTTTTCATATATGATTTATATGAAATATAAGCATATATACTTGGATGTATTTTATATTCGCTTATTACTTTTGTATTATCTAATCTTTCATAACTTTCATTTGGTGTACTAGCCCATTTGAGCCAACTTTCTGCTGTTGTATTTATGTATACATGAGCAAATCTATTAAATAGAGGCTCTGATAATTCTTCAGCACTTAAGCTGTCTTTAGTTTCATTTCCAGCTGCAACAATTCTAGCATTTTCTGGTAGTTTCCAAATACCATTTACTTCTTTATTTAAAACTACATTGAATGCCATACCTTGTATTACATTTGATGCATTATTTATTTCATCAAAGAATACAATATGTAATTTATCTGGTTCTTTTTTACATTTTTCATAAACTTTCTTTAGCCAAGAAGGCATAACATCTATCATTTCTCCAGTGTTACTATTGTATACACTTTTACCATTAAAACTTTCCATAGAAGAATTTCTTAAGTATATAATAGTTGCATCTTCATCAAACTGTTTAACTCTCTGTGATTTACCATCTCCACTAGCCCCGTGCAAGAATACTGGAATATCACTAAGCAAAGCACCTTTAATTATTTCTTCTTCACTTACTTTATCAAAGTTAAAGTTATATGGATTTATTTTTTTAAGTTTCTTAATGATTTTTTCATTTGGAATACTAAATGATATCTTTTGATTTAAAAAATCATTAGTAATATCATTTTTAAAAGTATTATTTAAATATTTATATAGAGTTGTATTTTCAAAATTACCATCATACTTTATTTTCTTCTTATCTAATTCCATACCAAATAATATCTTTTCACTTACAGCACTATAGTCGCCACAAAGAAGCCAACTAATAGGTTCTACTTTAATCCAAACAACTGTACCATCACTATAATTATTGCCATCACTCAAAGTAAGATAAGAATTAATCGCATATTTAAATGATTGCTGATCAATGGTAAATCTAATATATTTATATCCCTTGTACTCATATTCTTCAAAAGTTCTTTTACCATAGTGGTAAACTTTTCCTGTCTTTTTTAAATTATCATAATTAAATTCTTCTTCTAACTTTTTTTGATTATCTGCGGCGTTTTGAGGATAATAACCATACTCCAACTCATGATTATTATTCTTATTCATAAATAAGTTTGCTTCTTCGCCATTTGTAAATAATTTATCATTAACTATAACTGGTTTTATTCCACCACTGTCAGAGGGTGATGAACGAAATGTTCCATATCCAGTTACTGTGAAACCTTCGCCATCAAAACCAGTTTTAGTCCAAAAACTTCCTTTTTCAGGTCCTGCACCAGTAAATGTGCTCGTTCTATCCCAGTTACAACCACCAGTCAAAATGGCAAAATCAGTTAAAACACGTCCATTCTTTTTTATTTCATTTGTACATGAAACTTGGTCTAATAATGTTATATACATAATTATTTCCTTTCTATTTTTTTAATACCTTTACATTTTGATCATTTTTTGCAAAAGTTTGTCCTCTTAATATGTCTTTAGAAAATTCTTCATCCATAAACTTTTTGATAAATGTATTTTTAAAATCTTCATCATATATTTTTTACCTTTATAATAATAAACAATATGATTAGGATTTATACTTATTTCAGCTGTCAAAGTATCATTTATTGGTAGTTCTTCGCTTTTTAAAATATTAGCTATATAGGCAGCTTCTAATTCTTGTTGTAATAATCCAGGCGCAGCATCCTGTGGATATTCTAAATAAAAAGTTACATGGGCATCAATTCATCTTTAGTAAAATTACTAATACTAGCTCCTTCTAAAATTGGTCTAACGCCTATCCATTCTTCAGTAGCATAAGTCACAGTAGCCTCATCCCAATTTGGTGTACAATAAACAACTCCACCAGATGAATGAGAGTCTTTAGTCCAATATTCACCATGAAATTCGCCATCATCTGAACATATTGCTTCATTTATTAAAGTGTAATCTGTTACTTTAGCATAATATTTTGCTGCTATTCGCAATTTAGTCATTTCTTCATAACTTGGTATTGTAACATGCATAAAACATCCCCCTTAAATTAGTTCTTTATTTTATACTATTTTCACTAAAAAGTCAACTATCCCGTACATAATTTTATCCAAAAATAAAGAACCTTTAAGGCTCTTAAATAACTAATCTAACTAAATAAGCATTTACAAATACTTCAAGTAAAGTTCCTACTAAAGATATAACAATTCCTATTAAAAATAATAAGAGTACTTTTTTAACAAATATCTTTAAATTAATACTTTCTTCATTGTAAGTGGCTTTCATTAATTTATAACTAATATTAAGCATTATAGATGAATAAATAATTATGCTAATAGAAATAAATATAACATGAGGAAACAAACTAACTAGCATAAGTAAAATGCCTTTAGTTTTAAATGTAAGTATTATACTAGACATTAAAAATCCTATTTGGAGACCTTTGTAATAGTTAACGAATATAATTAAAGGACTAAATAAATAAAATATTCCACTTATAGTAATAATTATGAAGTAAATAATATTATACTTAAAACTTGTTAAAAAAGAATTTATACTTACTTTACTATTAAAACAATTAATATAAGAATTTATTTCATCTTTAATAATCATTTTATCTAAAGATGAAGTTATTAAAAGAAAAACTACTCCAGATAGTATTCCAAGTACTAGTAAAATGCTTGCTATTTTAATTATTTTATCATTTATTAATTTTTTCATACTAAATTATATTAGGCCTCTTTAAATTTTATTCAAAATATTATATAATTTTATTGGTGAAGTAAAAATGAAAAAAAAGACTAAGCAAAAAATACTTAGAGTATTAGTTTGGATAGTCACTATAATTATTCTTTTATTCTTTATAGGTGGAGGAATAATTACTATCTTAAGTAGATAAATTATCTACTTTTTTTCATATTTTAAAGTAAATTCATCTTCATTAACTAGTGTGAATCCACCATTTAATAAACTAACATTTATTTTATAATATGATCTTTCAATAGTATTGTTTACACTTTTTATTTTAAGGGCAATATCATTGTTAATTTTAATAAGATGAACAGAATAAACTTGATTATCTTTATTTGATACAACAATAGAAATTGTATCATCAGTTATGAATGATGTAACTCTCTTTTTTTCACCCATAAAAAGAATATCTATATTTAAAAAAATATCTTTTACTTCAAGAGTGCTTAAATCAAAATAAGACACTCCAATAAGTTCACCTATTATATTTAATTTATTAAGTATAAAACCGGGAAAATTATTTAGATCAATATTAGACATACTATACCTCCTTATTTTTTTAACTTTAAAGCAAATTCTTTAGTATCATCATTAGTAGTTATTGCTAACTCAACTGGTACTTCTTTATTACTAATAACCTCTATACGAACTTTTCCATCATCATATAGAGTTGTTTTTACAGTATAATCATTATCATACACTGTATAATAGTCTCTTTTTATATATAAAGCGTTACTCATATACATTCCTCCCTTTATGAGTATTTATTATAAACTAACCAAAATAAAAAAGCAAGTTCTTGCTTATTTTATTCTTATTTTTTAGTATTTCCGCCCATTCTTCTATCTCTTTTATTATAAATTTCTATTGCTTTATCAAATTCTTTTTCTTTGAAATCAGGAAAATATGTATCTGGGAAATACATTTCTGCATAGGCAAGACTGTAAAGCATAAAGTTAGACACTCTTATCTCACCACTTGTTCTTATAAGTAAATCCATGTAAGGTAAACTATTATATAAGTTATCTCTAAATAGTTCCTCATTTATATCATCTATTTTTATATTTCCGTTTAATACTTCATTAACTATTTTCTTAGTAGTATCAACTATCTCAGCTTGTCCTCCATAGTTAAGACAAATATTAAGTATTCCGCCATCATTTTTACTAGTTTTACTTTCTAACTCTATCATAGCACTATAAACTTTATCACTTAGTGGTTCTTTCCTTCCAGAAAAAACTACTTTTATATTGTTTTGATTAAATTCTTTTATACTAGACTTAAACCCTTTTAAAAATAAGTTCATTAAATAATCTACTTCTTCACTACTTCTTTTAAAGTTTTCAGTAGAAAAAGCAAAGACACTTAAAACTTTAACACCTTGTTTAAAAGCATGTTTGGAAAGTATTTTTAATGTATTAAAGCCCTCCTTATGTCCAAGGCTTGTTTTAAGTCCTCTTTCTTTAGCCCATCTTCTATTACCATCTAGTATAATACCAACATGTGTAGGAATATTTAAATTATCCATATTAATTCTCCTTTATTAAAGTAAGTGATACTTTATTTTTATCTTTTTCAATTTTGTCTACATAAACTTTAACTATATCTCCAACATTTACTATTTCAAGTGGGTCACTTACAAATTTTTTACTCATTTTAGATATGTGTAAAAGTGCATCATCATGGAGTCCTATATCAATAAAAGCGCCAAAGGAAGCAACATTTCTAACAGTACCTTCTAGTTCTTCTCCTACTTTTAAGTCGTTAATAGTAAGAATATTACTTTTAAGAAGTGGCATTTCAAGTTCATCTCTAGGATCCATTCCTGGCTCTTTTAACTCTTTAATAATGCTCTCAAGTAAGTATATGTTTATATTAAGTTCCTTATTTAATTTATTTATATCAAGAGTATTAAGCACTTCTTTAAATTCATTAGTTTGTATATCTTTTAAATCTAAATTTAAATGTTTTATTACTTTTAAAGCTTCATTATAACTTTCTGGATGCACTCCAGTATTATCAAGAGGATTTACTCCTATAACCCTTAAAAAGCCCACTGACTGTTCATATATTTTAGGGGTAATACCTTTAATACTTTTAAGCTCTTCTCTCTTAGTAAACTTATTATTTACTTTATAAGCCATAATACTTTCTACTGCTTTTTTAGTCATTCCACTTATTCTTTTTAAAATACTAGAAGACGCTGTATTAATGTTTACTCCAACTTTATTTACAACATTTTCTACTGTATAATCAAGTGCTTCTCCTAAATTCTTTTGGTTAACATCATATTGATACTCTCCTACTCCAATACTTTTAGGATCTATTTTAACAAGTTCACTTAATGGATCTTGTACTCTTCTTCCAATTGAAACTGCACTTCTTTTTTCAACAGTTAAATCAGGGAATTCTTCTATTGCTAAATTACTGGCACTATAGACACTTGCGCCTGCTTCACTAGTAATAATATATTTGACATCTAAACCTTTTATTGCTTCAGCAACAAAGCTTTCGCTTTCTCTAGAAGCAGTACCATTACCTATAGCAATTAAATTAATATCATGCTTTAAAATCATTTCTCTTAGTGCTTTTGTACTGCCTATTTTGTCATTCTTAGGTTCATGAGGATATATTACTCCTATCTCTAAAAGATTACCGTTTTCATCAAGAGCAGCAAGTTTACATCCAGTTCTAAATGCCGGATCAAAACCTAGTACTCTAGTACCTTTGATAGGCCTAGTAAGAAGTAAATTATATAAATTTTTACTAAAAGTACCAATAGCTTTTTCTTCACTTTTAAATGTTATTTCACTTCTGACTTCTCTTTCAATACTTGGAATAATTAATCTTTTTAAACTATCTTTTATAGATGTTTTAACAACATCTATGACAAAAGAACTATCGTTTTTAATTACTTTATTTTCTAAAAATGAAATAATATCTTCTATATTATAATCTAAATTAACAGAAATAACTCCTTCTTTTTCAGCACGATTTATTGCCAAACATCTATAGTGTTTTAAATATTTAAATTGTTCTTTAAAATTATAATACATCTCATATGTTTTATTTTCATCTATAGCATTTTTCTTTATTTTAGTTTCAATAAAAGCCTTATTATAGATATAATTTCTTATCCATTTTCTATAGTATGCATTATCGCTTATCCATTCACTTATAATATATCCAGCATTAGTTAAAGCTTTTTCTTTATCCATATTATATGGTTTAACAAGTAAATCTAAATCACCAGTAGTAGGAAAAGACATAATCTTTTTAGCAAGAGGTTCGAGTCCCATTTTTATTGCTTCTGTTCCTTTAGTTTTTTTCTTTTCTTTATAAGGTAAATATAAGTCTTCTACTTCAACTAATTTAGTTTTACTCATTATCTCATTTTTTAACTCTTGAGTAAGCATTCCTTTTTCATCTATTAGCTTTATAACAGATAACTTTCTTTCTAAAAGGTTCATATTTCTTTTATATTCATCACTTATTAATTTAATTTCTTCTTCGTTTAAATTATCTGTTACTTCCTTTCTATATCTTGCAATAAAAGGGATAGTAGCTCCTTCTTCAAGTAATTTTAATGCACTGCTGATTCTTTTTTCACTTATATTAATTTCTTTACTTAAATTTTTAATTAATTCTTCATTCATAAATAAAACTCCTTCTTATTCATTATATAATAAATAAAGAATAACTACAAATTAAATAGTAATTTAAATGTAAAGAAAAAACAAGGTTTAAATATCTTGTTTCTATCTTAATTTTCTTTTTAATTTTAATTCATTATCATTAATAAATATATAATCATGATAATTATCAAGTAGATTACTATTTGAATCTATTCGATCATGTGAATGCCCTTTAGGAGAATCAGAGGCAACGTATACATCTCTTGTTCCATCTCCTCTTTATTTATTTAATATATTTTCATCTTCACTATACGAATCGATATATTTTATATTATCTCTTATTGCTCCATTTATATCTTTTATATTTTTTTTAAAAAGTGCAATAGAATTATAACCTTTATCAAAGTATAAAGTCATAAATATATCTTCGTTAGGTGTTTCATCTAGGAGTTCAAATTTTAGTCCTTCATTATAATATACTAATAAATAGTTAGCACTAGACTTTAGAAAAATTTTCCCAATTTTATCAAATTCTTCATTATATTTTAGAGTCCAATCATCATTTTTAATTACTTCATTTTTCTTATTAATATTGCGTTCATATCTTAAAGTAAGTTTATTATCTTCAATTTTACATTTATAATCCGGTCCAAAATTTGGAAGTGGATCACCTTCTATAAAAAATAATTCAATATCTGTATAACCAAGTGATGGGTTAGTAGCATCTTCTAGTAATTTATACTCTTCTTCATTAATCTCTCTAATATCTAAAACAATATAATCGTTCTTACTATACTTTAATATTGGTAATTTTATTGTAATAACATTGTTGGTTTTTGAATTCTCTATATCTAAATAAGCATTCATAAGCATCTTCCTTTCATCTTCATACGCACAGCCGTTCATATTATTCTTTATGTTTCCTTCTACTTTTCTAAAATATAAATCTTCACTACTCATTAGTAAACTCCTCTCCTAATAATTTATTTATAATACTTTAGTCATTATTAAATAAATTATTATTTTTCAATATAATCAATCACCTCATTAGTTTCATCATTTATTATTTCTATTCTGTAATATTCTTTTTTATATAATTTTTTATAGAATTCAAATGCAAGTTCTAGTTCTTTTTTTGTAGTCATATTTTTTTCATCAAGTTTATAAAACTCATTCCAGTCCATTAAGCCATCAAAATCATTATATAAACAAGTAGGCGTTTTGCCTTTGTCACCACATAAATCAAATGTGCCGTCTCTAAAATAAACTTTAAATCTATAATGCATATGTATTTTCCTTTCTATTTTCACTTTTCAATATTATATTGGCACATTTCTAAATAAAAAACTTCTTTCACTGAGCCAAAGTTTTACCAATTTTAAAGGGTTATTAAAACATCTTGGTTCAATAAAAAAAGTATTTAAAGAAATATCTTTTAATTTTAACAAGTCATTTGAAACATTAATAGTGGATTTATTTTTATAAAATTCTTTCATTTTCAAATCTCCAATTTTTTCTTTGATATTTATATTACTACATAAATAGATAGTTGTCAATTATAACCAGAAAGTTAAGTGTTAGTATATTTTTTTGCCGTAAATGAAATATTTTTGTATATTTGCTAATTATTTTTTTATTATAGAAGATATTAATAATAACATCAGTTATTTTTTATAATTCAGCATTTTTTTCTTTATAATAGTCATAATTACCATGGTACAAAATCATTCTGCCGTTTTTGAACTCATATATCTTATTTGCAAATTTATTTATAAAAAACCTGTCGTGCGAAACAAAAATAAACGTCCCTTCATATGACTCAATACTATCTTCTAGAATTTCTTTAGTTTCCATATCGATATGATTTGTAGGCTCATCAAATATAATACAATTCATTGATTTTTGTAAGAGTATTGATAGCATAAATCTTATTTTTTCTCCTTCAGATAAGCGACCTATTTTTTTGTTAACATTCTCTTGATAAAAATGATATCTACTAAGAATTCTTCTGGAAGTTTCATAATCTTTTCCTGCTTCCAATTGAAAATAATCTATAACTTTTAAGTCTGGATTTTTAAATTCTATGAACTGAGGCAAATAACCAACTCTCGTACTAGGTCCAGTTATTATTTCTCCAGTATATTGTAATTGTTGATTACCTAGAATTGTATTAATAAACGTTGATTTACCACTTCCATTTGAGCCTATAAGTGCTACTCTATCTTTATAAACTATACTTGCGTTAACATCATCTAATATCTTTTCGCCGTCAGGTTTATAAACAGTTAAATCTTTTACTTCGAAAACCGTTTTACTAATCTTTTCTTCTTCTTTAAAATCAATATTTAACTTCTTTTGTATTCTAGGTTTTTTTACTCCAAAATCTTTTATTTTTTGTATTTTTGTTCTTAATTGTTTTGCGCGATCAAACATAACTGAACTTTTTGTTTCATTGGCTTTTTGCAAAAAATATCTTGCTTCTTCTTCTAACTTTTTTATTTGCTGTTGCTGTAATTTATAATCGCTCATCTGACGAGAAAATTCCTTTTCTTTAGTTTCTAAAAAAGCAGAATAATTCATGTTATAGAGTTTTGGTACTTCATCTGCTAAATCCAATATTTTTGTAGACATTTTATCTAAAAAATATCTATCATGAGAAACAACAACTATAGCTCCATTGTATTTTTTTAAATAACTTTCTAACCATTCAGTTCTTTCTATATCCAAATGATTTGTTGGCTCATCTAGCAAAAATATATCAGATTTTATTAATAAACACTTTGCTAACTGTATTAGTGTTTTTTCTCCACCACTCAAGGTCATAAATTTTTGCTTTAACATTTCTTCATCAATATGTAATCCGTAACAAATTTCCTTTATTCGCGAATCAATTTCATAACCACCTAGTCTACCATATTCATCAATTAATTCACAATATCTTTTTAAGTTTTTTTCATAACTAGAATTTTCTGTATCATTTATTAATAGTTCGTATTTTTTTATTAGTAATTCAGTCTTATTTATCAAAGCAAATGCGTCTTTCATATATTCGTAACATGTTTTATTGCTTTGTTCATCTTGTACTTGTTTTAAATAAGCTACTTTCATGCCTTTTTTTATACTTACACTTCCTTTGTCATATTTTTCTACTCCGGCAAGTATTTTTATAAGAGTAGATTTCCCACAACCATTAGGGCCAACTATTGAAAGAACTTCCCCTTCATTTAAATTAAAAGATACATTAATTAAAATATTTCCATAACCAAAATTTTTATTAACCTTATTAACATTTAATAGTTCCATAATACTCACAATCCTTTTGTAAATAACAATTTTTATAGTTTTTTAATGTACTAACTTTATGATTAAAAAGTGTACTTATTATAGCACACTTTACTTCGTTATGCAAATTTAACAAAGAAAAAAGGAGTTATCTTTCTCCTTCTTCTAGCATAGTTCTAATAAATACTGCATATCCCTTTGTAACATCATCTATTACTACATGTGTAACTGCACCTATTATTTTACCACCTTGCATAACTGGACTGCCACTCATGCCTTGTACTATACCACCAGTCTTTTCAAGTAAGGATTTATCATTTACTTTAAATGATATTGATTTATTAGTATCAATTGAATTTTCATTTACACTAGTAATTTCAATTTCATATTCTTCTATAGTATTTCCTTCAGTTATAGTCCTTATAACAGCTTTACCAAGCTTAATATCTTCCCATTTAGCAACACTAGTAAGTTCTCTATCTATACTTTTATTATATATACCAAATATGCCCACACTAGTATTTTTAGTAACTGTACCTAGTTTAGTTTTATAATCTATACTAGCATTTTTAGATCCAACTCTACCATTAATGCTTCTATCTATACCACTAACAAATGATTCGTATATTTCTCCTTTTCTAACTTCTACTTTATTATTACTTTCACTAATCATTATTTCATGGCCAAGAGAACCATAAATATTAGTATCAGGATCAATATAAGTTAAAGTTCCTATACCCGTAACCTTTTCCTTGATATAAAGCCCAGTTTTATATACATTACCATCTTTAACTAAAGATAAAGTAATATTTTTAAGTTTATTATTTCTTTTAATTAAAGCGTTAACTTTACCATTTTTGATATTTTTATCAATAATACTAGTCATTTCTTTAATTGAAGAAACACTAGTGCCTTCTATTTCTAATATGGTGTCCCCTACTTTTAGAGTATCACTAGCTATATATTTATTATTCACCTTATAAAATCCAACAACCACTACCCCTTTAGAATAAGCTTCTATTCCAATTGTTTCTCCACCCACTATAATATTTTCAGAGTAAGCAAGCAAATTAACTGGAATAAGAATTATCAATAATAAAAATAATTTCTTTTTCATATACTTCGCCTCTAGTGATAGTATTTGCTAAATATAAATTAAAAAACTACCAATAATTTACTTGGTAGTTTTTACTATTCAGTTTTAAAATCTTTTAAACTTCCATCTTCTGAAAGAATTTTATTTACTGTTTCAGTAGCATTATTTAGCTTTTCATTACAAAACTTTACTAAGTTCATAGCTTCCATGTATTTTTTTACCATATCATCAAGTGCCACTTCTCCTTTTTCAAGTTCTCTAATAATATTTTCGAGTTTTAAAAGTGCTTCTTCAAATGTAATATTTTCCATATTTATCCTCCAATTACTTTACTTTCTATTTTACCATTTTTTAATTTAGTTGTAATAATGTCTCCCTCATTCAAAGATGAGACATCACTTATTATTTTACCGTCTTTTAAAGTTAAGCTATATCCCTTACTTAATATATTCTCGGGATTTAATAATTCTAATTTATTACTTAAGTTTTCCATTGTACTTTTATACTTATCTAACTTATATATAATGTTAGGAGTTATATTCTTACTTAAATTGTCAAGTTTTAATTTGCTTTTTTCTACAGTGTATCCCATCATAGTACCAATTTTTTCCATTAAAGTATCTAATTTTTGTTCTTCTTTTTCATACATACTTAGTGGATTATTTAAAATATAACTCTTCTTAAGTTTCTTTAGTTCATTATTATAAGAAGATATTTTATTAGTTATAACACTTAGTATTCTAGATTTATAATCGCTTAGATATTTAAGAATTTCTAGTTTAGATGGTACTACTAACTCTGCTGCACCTGTAGGTGTAGGCGCTCGTAAATCTGCAACAAAATCACAAATAGTATAGTCTATTTCGTGTCCAACAGCGCTTACAACAGGTTTATTCATTTCAAATACTTTTCTAGCTACTATCTCTTCGTTAAAAGCCCATAAATCTTCGATAGATCCGCCACCCCTACCGAGTATAATAACATCTACATCAGATTTATCTGCTTTATCAAGCATTCTTACTATATTTTCTTTAGCACCACTACCTTGTACTAAAGTAGGAAATAAAATTATTTCTGTAAGAGGGAATCTTCTATTAATAGTACTTATAATATCTTTAACTGCAGCACCTGTACTAGCTGTTATAACACCAACTTTCTTTGGTATTCTAGGTAATTTCTTTTTATATTTTTCATCAAAAAGTCCTTCTTTTGCTAGTCTTTTCTTTAACTCTTCAAAAAGAATATAAAGGTTACCTACTCCATCTTGTTTCATTGAAGAAACTGTTATTTGATAACTTCCTCCACTAACAAATGTACTAACTTTACCTTTAACTTCCACATTCATTCCATCTTCAGGTACAAAGTCAAGGTTCATGTTTTTATAATTAAACATAACAGCATTTATTTTTGAATTTTCATCTTTTAGAGAAAAATATAGGTGTCCTCTTGTATGAAACTTTAAATTACTAATTTCTCCCTTTACATAAACATAATTTAAAAAGGGATCATTATCCATAATACTCTTAATATAAGTATTTACATCAGTTACACTTAAAAATATATCATTATTCATTTAAGTCCTCATTATTAAGAATTCCATCTAAAACAGCATTTAACATTTTAGTTACTTTCTCATCACTATATTTTTTAGATAATTCGATTCCTTCATTAATACTAACTATATGAGGTGTCTTAGTATAAATAAGTTCATATGCACTCATTCTAAAAATAGCCCTGTCAATAAAGCCTAATCTTTTAATTTCCCAGTTAGTAATATATTTATTTATAACATTATCTAAAGCATCTTTATTATCAAGTACTCCATAAACAATATCTCTTACAAATTTATTGTTTTCTTTATCATTTTCATTTATTACATTTTCCACATTATAATCTATCTTATCACTTTCATAAACATTTATTTGATAAAGAATAGTCATAATTCTATTTCTTAATTCGCTTCTTGTCGTTTTCATACCTTCTCCTTCTTAAACATTATACCATAAATAAAACTAGTTTTAAACTAGTTTATAATTTATTTAATTCTTCTAAAACACCTTCAAAAGTTTTAGCCTTTATTAATTTAATTTTATAATTGTATTTTTCTTTTAACTCTTCAGCTTCTTTATAGTTTTCTTCTGGTACTATAAATATATCGGCTTTGTTTTTAACAGCTCCCTTTAATTTATATTTTACTCCTGCAATTTCTCCAACAGTACCATCTTCATTTATGGTACCTGTTCCTGCAATCTTTAACCCTTTAGTCGCATCTTCTTTAGTTAGTCTATTATATATCTCAAGTGTACTCATAAGTCCTCCACTAGAGCCAGACTCACTTCCTTTGTAATTAAATTTAACTTTAACATCAGATTTTATATCAAAGCTCTCTATTAAATAAAGTCCAAGTACTTTCTCTCCATCATTTTCTATAATAGTAGCTTCTGCCTTCTTTTCTTTATTATCCCTTAGTACATTAATACTTAATGTACTATTAACTTCATTTTCGTTAATAACACTTTTTAAATCATCGAATGAGTTAATTCTTTTTCCGTTAATACTTTTAATAGTATCTCCTACTAATAAATCAGTAATAGAGCCCTCCAGTGGATGATAAACTACTACTTTTCTGTTAATAATTTCATATGGAATACCAGCTTTATCAAATGCTACTTTAACAGCCTTATTTTCAGAACTTTCTAAATCTATTTTACCTCGTTTTAAAATATCTTTTTTACTTTCTTCATCTATTCTTTCATCATCTATACTAATTAAATCCCAAGATGGAATAACATAACTTAAAAGTATAATAGGAATAGTACCAGGTTTAGCTTTAACATATGTTAAGTTAAATGATCCATCTACATCATTACCATTCTCTACTATTATTCTCTTATTTAGATTAGTAAGTCCTCCTGGCATATATACTTCATAATCTAGTTTGACAGTTACAAGCAAAAATAAAAACAAATAAACTAAAAGAAACTTATAATTATTCTTTATAAATTTTAAAGGCTTTTCATATATTTTATTAGATAATATTTTTTTCATATTAATATTATAACACATAGAAAGGAATTTAATGACTAATTTTATAAAAAATTTATTATTTTTCACATTTTATACATTAATAGTATTTATATTTATAAATAATTCGGATACTATAGTATCTTCAGTTAACTTTTCAATTAATCTTTTCTTAAATACTGTGTTTCCATCATTATTTCCTTTTTTTATGCTTGTAGATATACTTAATAACTATAATTATTTTGGATACTTTAGAAGTATAATAAAATTTAAGTATAGCGATCTTTTTATAGTTTCTATAATAAGTGGTTTACCTAGTAATTCAAAATACTTAAGTACCTTAATAAATGAAAACTTAATATCTAAAAAAGATGCTAGTATATTACTTGGAATTACTTTCTTTCCTAACCCTATGTTTGTAATAGGTATAGTGTCTTCTTTTTTAGGAAGTAAAATAATTGGTATAAAACTTTTAGCATCACTTTATTTATCTTCATTTATAGTATTTATTTTAAATTATAAAAAATTAGATAATATTACTTATAATAATAAAAATTTGAAAAAAGACTTTTCTACTTTATTAAAAACTTCTATATTAAAAAATATATCATTATTATTAGTTATATATGGGACTATATTAATATTTACTATATTAGTAAATCTATTAACTGAATACATAAGTATTAATAAAATATTCTTAAGTATTATAAATTTATTTTTAGAAATGACTAGTGGTTTAAAACTAACTAGTACTTTAAGTAACCCTACTTTAAAGATAATTCTTTCAGCTTTTGGTTTGTCCTTTACAGGACTTTCAGTTATAATGCAAGCTTTTACCATACTGCCTAGTTCATCTATAGATATTAAAATATTTATAAAAAATAAATTTCTAATGATTATGTTAAATATTATAATCATTTATATAATAATAAATATCTAGGATTTCCTAGATATAAATATAATATTATTTTCAGAGTTAGTATAGTCTTCTAATAATATTTCATAAACAGTATATTTAGGAGTAAGATTCAGACTATAATTACTATTTACTTCTTTTTTTAAAAGTATTAATTTATTCGTTGTGTCAGAATAAGTAAGAGTTCCATTTATTAAAGTAATATTTCTTTCTCCAGTAGCAAGCACTATATTACAAACTCCATTAGAACAGTTTGCATTTTTTATTCCTCCATTATTATGGATATCTTTATTAATAGTTTCAGATATAACATTTTTATTTAAAATTAAGTTAGACACTGAATCAATACCAATATCTTCTTCATTTATTTGCTTTAAAAAATTAAGCAAAAATATCATAACAACTGATAACAATGCAACACTTATAGTTAATTCAACTAAAGTAAAACCTTTTTTCATACACTCACCTATATTTCTAAAGATGCATAATAATTTTTATTATTATACTTATAATTTGCTATTATATATCTATTATTACCATCTAAAGTTTTCATATATTCTTTCATAGTATTAGGGACATTTAAATTATCAAGAATTATTACACCTATAGCACTATGGTTTATTAGAATTCTTTCTACATTTAATTCATCAATTAAAAGGGAACAGTCATTGCCCATATAACTTATGCAATTGTTCTTGGTTATTAAAGTATAACCTTCTGTTTTAATAATACTATCTTTTTTTATATCATTTCTAATAATATCCGTTTTATAGATGTCACTAATATTATCATATATTTTTCTAGTATCTATATCTGAAGATATTTTAATTGTAATAGAATACATACTAACTAAAGAGGCAGAAAGAATAGCAACAACAACAATTGTTTCTAAAAATATAAAACCTTTTTTATTCATTAAAATACTCCTTATTTAATTCATCTTTAATATTTTTTGATAAACCATTTATTAAATTATTTCTAGCAGTATATTTACTTAAAATAGAAGCAAGAACTAATATGAATACTATTAGAAATGAATAAACAGTAGCCATAGAAATAAAACCTTTTTTACTATTCATAATTTTCTCCCCTTATCCTAATAAAATTATATAACAAAGGTCTGCTGTTGTCAAATAAACAAATTAACCTAAATTAAGATTAATTATACTTCTTTTTAAGATTCAAAATACGCTAGACATAAATAAAAAACACCTCAGTTTACTGAAGTGTTTTTTATGTACTTAAGATATATTTTTTCATATAATAAAGTATGAATAAGTTTAATGAGTTTAAAAATTTATATAAACAAAATAGAAAACTTTTTAATATAGTTATATTAGTAGTTAATTTTTTATTATTTATATGGCAATCAATTGTAAGTTTAATAGTACCTTCAAGACTTAATATATTTATATTATTAATACTAGTAATTTTATTATTATATCAGTTAGTTAAAGACATTTGATTTAATAAAATTACTAGTTTTGTATGTATAAAATAAACTTGATTTTATTTCTTTAACTTTATCATATTCATTTAATTCTTCGTTTATACTAGTGGGCATACTAATTAATATATTAAAAAGTATTATTTCTTCTTCATTTAATTTATTATTTTCGTTATATACTTTAAGTAAATACTCCATATCTACATTATTATACTCATTTCTATAAAGTTTATATATATCAAGGATTGGTGTATCAACCAAAAAATTATCCCAACCTGTTAAGATATTCTTTTTACCCCTAAAAAAGTTATCTTTCTTTAAGTTATTATGTACTACACATACTCTTTCTTTAGTTTTATCTTTAACTAGTTTATACCACTTATTTAATTCTTTTTCTATGTAATATAAATTAGATATAATAATAGAATAATTTCTTGCAAATAAATAGTTACTTGGAGACATATATTCTTCATTATCTATAAGTTCTATCTTTTTAGAATATATGTCTTTTAAATAATCAATATTATCCATTAACTTATTATAAATTTCTTTAAACTTACTTTTACTAACATTCTTATAATAACTAGTTTTGTAATGTAGAAGACTAACCATATTAATCATACTTTCATCTATATTATCGTTAAGATTATTTTCTTTTTCAAGATATTCATATTCTAAAAAGTTATTTCTATCGTTCGTTATATTAGGAAAATATTCATAGCCTCTTGAACTTAAATATTCAAAAAGATCTTTTAAATCTTTTTTCTTTTCTTTAATTACAATTTTTTTACCATTGTTTTCAATTATTTTAACTTTGCCTTTAATAGTAAATCTATTCATTTTCTATATATGGAATTACTATTTTAGAATTAGTTGTTATCTCTGAAAGATTATTATATTCCTTAATATTTTCAACACTTACATTATATTTAAGAGCAATACTTTCAATAGTATCTTCTTCTCTCATAATATAAATTTTATATTTAGAATAACCATTATTTTTAATAGAGTTAAAAATATTATCCATATTACTCTCTGTAACTGTTGTTTCTTCATTCTTAAGAGTGGTAATAGGCTCTTCTATAATTTCTTCTTCTAAATTATTTTCTTCAATAAAGTCTTCTATTGAAGAAACTTCTTCCTCTTTTTTAACTTCTTCATAACACATATTTAATAACATTTTAAGATGTAGAACATCTTTTTCAAGTTCATAACTAAAATCATCTATAGTAACACTTATAGTATCCTTATCAATTAAACTAGATAAAGCAATTGTAAAAGGAATTGTATATAGAAAAGTTTCAACACCTACACTAGATTTAGTTATTTTATACTCTCCTGATACATCAAAATAACCCTCGATAGTATCTTCATTAATCTTATAATCGTGTGTTAAAGAAATATCGGTTATTTCTGATGCATATGTTTTTAAAATACAATCTTTTTTAAATTCAATTTTTTGATTCACAAATAAAACACTCCTTTCATGTTAATTATATTAAGAAGTGTTTTATTTATGATTAATTTAAAAATAATTTATTATATATTTCTATATAATTATTTACATATATAAAATTTAACTTAGATTTAATATGAACATCTAACTCTTCAATTTCATTTTTATTATCATATGATAGATATATTTCTTTAATACCATTTTTAATAGCGGTTAAACATTTTTCTCTTAATCCTCCAACTGGTAAAACATCACCCAAAAGGGTTATTTCTCCACTTGAAGAAAATGTACTTTTAACTGGCTTATTTTTTAAAAAACTAAGAATAGCAGTGGTAATAACAGTACCGGCAGAAGGCCCTTCTTTAGGAACTCCACCTTCTCTAAAATTTATATGAAGAGTTTTATCAAATGTACTTTTATCAAGTCCAAATTTATCCATGTTTGATTTAATATAACCGATGGAAACTCCAATACTTTCTTTTAATGAATTACCTAAATGTCCACTTGTAATAAAGTCTTCTTTCCCACTATAACTAGTTACTTCTATTTCAAGTATTTCACCACCATATGGTGTATAGGCAAGTCCTTTCACATATCCGGGTTTAATATTATTATTAAATGTTTTAGAGTAATATTTATAACTACCTAAATATCTCTTAATATTATTTTCATTAATTATAATTGCTTTCTTTACATTGTATAATTTATTATATGTGATAACTTTTCTAATAATTTTATTAATATTTCTATCAAGTTCTCTAACTCCGCTTTCTCTAGTATAATTTTCTATTATTTTTAAAATAGCCTCATCTGTAAAAGAAATATCATATCCAGGACATTTACTAAGTGCATTATCTATTAAATAATTCTTAGCTATTAATAATTTTTCATGATTCAAATAAGAATTAAGTTCTATTATTTCAAGTCTATCTTGAAGTACTCTTGGTATTTCATTTTTATCATTAGCAGTAAGTATCCATGTAACAGTACTTAAATCTATTCTTTCGTCTATAAAATTATCTACAAAATTTTTATTTTGTTTTACATCTAATAAATCAAGAAGTACACTAGAAGGATCTCCTTTATAATCTTTACTCATTTTATCTACTTCGTCAAGAAGTATAACAGGGTTCATACTTTCACATCTTATTAAAGCATTCATTATTTTACCAGGACTACTACCTATATATGCTTTTCTATGTCCAAGTAGTTCTGAAGGGTCGCTCATACCAGCTAAACTTATCTTATTAAATTTTTTATTTAAAGAAGAAGCAATGCTTTCGGCAAGCGTTGTTTTACCTACTCCTGGGGGTCCAATTAAACATATAATTGGACTTTCTTTCTCACTAACAGCAATATATTCTAGGACTCTTTCTTTTGGCTTAGTTAAACCATAATGAGTCTTATCAAGAGCTTTTTTAACACTATTTAAATCATTATTTTCTTTGGTATATTTATTAAAAGGTATACTTATTAATGTATCAATATAACTTTTAATAACACTTGCCTCAGGATTATTATCAAGACATAATTCATACCTAGAAATTTCTAGTTTCAACCTATTGATAATATTACTTGGTAAATTATTGTCACTTATTAACTTATTGATATAGTCTATATAATCTCTTTTACTATCTTTTTCTCCCAACTCTTCTTTTATAATCTTCATCTTTTCTTTTAAAATCATAGACTTTTGCATTTCATCTAAGTCTTGTTTTATTTCATTTTCTATTTTATTTTCAAGTTCAATAATAGCAATTTCTATATTAATTTCATTTATTAATTTCTTACATCTGCTTACTCTGCTAGAATCTAGCATTAACTTTAATTTTTTATCAGCAGATATAGGCATAAAATTAGTAGTTATATCGGTTAAAACTTCTAAATCAGTTATATCTTTAATCTTATTTAAAATAGAATTTGAAGCATAAGGATTTATTTTTATGTATTTTTTTATTACTTCTATTAGTTTTCTAGTTAAAGCAACTTCTAAAGTCTCATTATATGTTGATACTGGGAAATTAATAATTTCACTTACTAAAATATTATTATCATTCTTATAATAACTATATTTTAATACTTTAACTCTTTTAATTCCGCTTAAAACTATTCTAGTATTACCACTTGGTAAATCTATCTTACTTTTAATAGAGGCTTCTACACCTAGATTAGGTAGATCACTTGTATCGGGTTTTTCTTCTAAATGATTAATTGGAGTAACTACTAGAATTTTACTATTATATTTAGTCTTAGAAAGTTCAATTATTTTTTTACTCAAACTGTTATTTAAATCAATTCTTGCTTCTCCAAAAGGGAGTAATACAAGATTTTTTAGTAAAATTACAGGTAAATTACTTTTAATCATGTTTATCCCTCCCATTTGATTAATTATTATAATGTTTTTTTTTCTTCTTGTCTAGTATTTTTAAACTAAAAAAGAATATTATTTTTTTATAACTTAATATTCTTTATAAATTAATAAAATATGTTTCTAATCCTTTAAATCTATCTATCTCTCCTGTTTTAATTTCATAGTCTAATATACTCAGATTCTTTAACATTTTAACGAGTTCATTTAAACTTATATTTCTAGAATAATTAATAGAAATCCCCACTCTATAAGGATGTTCTTTTAAATAAGATGCAATCTTTTCTTTATTGTAACCTTCTTCTAATAATATTTTTGTACATAGTATTAACCTTATATTACTTTCTAGTAAAGATATAATTACTTGAGGTTCTTCTTTATTTTCTATAAGCTCCTTGTAAAGATTAAAAATACTAGCTTTATCTTTATTTATAACAGCATTTACTAGTTTAAAAATATTACCTTCCTCTTCGTATTTAGTTATAACTTTTTTAACATCATCTAAGTTAATATTATCACTATTAATTTTATATATTAATAACTTATTTAATTCACTATCTAATACCATGGTATTAGAATTAATTCTTAATGATATTTCTCTTAGCGCATCATAATCTATTTTTTTATTATTACTTTCAAAAAAATTTTTAGTATAAGAAATAATATCTTTTTCATCTATTAAAGAAAAACTTTTAACCGTACTTAC
This sequence comes from uncultured Bacilli bacterium, assembly GCA_934086775.1. Taxonomy (GTDB): domain Bacteria; phylum Bacillota_I; class Bacilli_A; order RF39; family UBA660; genus CAG-628. The sequence continues at coordinate 24,345 of CAKOIJ010000001.1, forward strand.
TTCTTTTAATTCTTTAACTATTTTCTTCCTTTCATCAAGTTTATCACTATTTACTTTTAAAACTAAATAAGTATTATTATTTGGATTATGTATATAGTTAGTAAATATCTCGCTTTCTAAAGATCCTTTTCCAGTTAAAAATATACTATTATTTACTACTACCATCTTTTTATCATTAAATAACCCGTTATAAGAACATTCTGTTATTATATCAACTATAGGAGTACTATCATAGTCATATACAATTTTATCAGTTATATTATTTTCTTTTATAATATTTTCAATATACTTATCTATTAAAATATCATTTTTACCATATAAAACATAAATCATATTTATTTACTTTCCTTTATAACTATGTAACTAACACTTTCATCTAAAAGAAAATCTCTTTCATTTACTTCTAACTTACCATTTATATAAATAGTGCTTGCATTTATTCCTAGAATGGAAAGAATTTCTTTTAAATTAGAATATTTTTTAACTTTAATAACTTTAACTTCATTAGTAATAATACTTATATATATATAGTCTCTTGCTAATCTGTTCTTTAGTTTGTTATATATATCTAAAATATCATATAAATTATAATATTCGGAATATTTCTTATTAAATACTAAATTAATATTAGGATAAGCATTTATATAATTAAATAAAGTTCCAAAAGAAATAATATCTTTTTTATTTAAATTAATATATGCTTTTATATTATAAGTTTCAGTTAGTAAATTAATAGTTTCTAATATTGCTTTAATATTATCTTTAAGAATATAAGAATCTTTAATATCATAGTTTAAATTATTATTAATATTTATATAAAAATCTTTATTTAAAGATACAACTTCATTTATAAATGATTTATCTAGTTTATAAATACTCTCATTTTGAATTAAGTTCCTATGTTCATCTTTAAAGTTATTTTCTATTACAATAGTGTTTAATATTCCTTTGGTACTATTAATTTTGGTAGTACCTTTAACAATACCTGATATTGGACTATAATCTACTAGTTTATCTCCTTTTAAAACAACTTCACTTTTTATATTAATATCATTAATATTATCAAAAGGTAAATAAATATAGTCTTCAGTCAGATAACTTTCTACTTCATTAATCATTATTTTCACTCCCCATTTTTAAAAAGTCTAATAACTCCTTTGCAACACTTTGAGGAAGTATTTCACTAAGTTCTTCAATACTTGTTTCACGTATCCTTTTAATACTTCCATATTTTTTTAATAGTTCTTTTCTTCTAGTTGGTCCTATTCCGTTTACTTTATTAAGTACACTTTCAATAGAACCTTTACTTCTAATTTGCCTATGATAGTTAATAGTAAATCTGTGTACTTCATCACTTATTCTAGTTAAAAGATAAAACATATTACTTTTCTTATCAATATTATACTCTTTTAATGTATCCCCATCAACTAGTTTACTTAAAGTATGTTTATCATCTTTCATTAAACCGCATACCTTAATATTTAAGTTTAGACTATTTAATACTTCTTTACAAGCGTTTATTTGATTAACTCCTCCATCTACTAATATTAGGTCAGGTTTTCTAGTTTTATTCATAAGTACGCTTTGATATCTTCTATATATAACTTCTTTCATAGATCCAACATCATCGTTCTTATCAGTTGATATTTTAAATTTTCTATAGTCATTCTTACTAGGTTTACCATCTATAAATGTAACCATTCCACTAACAGTAAAAGATCCAAATAAATTGGAGTTATCAAATGCCTCGATTATATTTAAATAGGGCATATTTAAAATGTCTCCTAAACTTTGAAGAGCATTTATAGTTCTGTCTTCATCTTTGTAAATAAGTTCTAAATTATTTTTAAAATTTATTTCAGCATTAGTTCTTGCTAAATCAAATAAATGTTTCTTTTTACCTTTAAAAGTATTTACTACTTTAGTTTCAAGTAGTGTACTTAATAAATCTGTATCAACTATATCAGGTACTATTAATTCTTTAGGTAAGATATTCTTTTTAGAATAAAAATTAACTATATAATATTCTAAGGTTTCTTTTACCTCATCTATAAGAGGAAATATATTCTTCTTATCTCCTAAAAGTTTACCATTTCTAATAAAAAATACTACTATACTAATATATCCGTTTCCTATATAATAATTGAAAATGTCTCTATTAACTCCATCATTAAGTTCTACTTTTTGTTTTTCAAAAACAACATTAATATAATCAAGTTCTTTCTTTAAATCAAGCGCAACTTCATAATTTAAATTATCAGAATTTATTTTAATTTTTTCTTTAATTTTATTTATTAAAACTTCATCATGTCCATTTAATATAGAAAGTATTTCATTATTAAGACTAGATACATCTAAATTCTTATACTCACAGTATCCAAGACATTCTCCTATATGGTAATATAAACAAACCTTCTTAGGCATTTTATCACATTTTTTTAGTGGATAAAGTCTATTAATTAAATTAACAAGTTTTCTAGCTGCACTACTATTAGGGTAAGGCCCAAATAAAAGTTTATTTTTCTTATTAATATTTATTTCTCTCTTAACGGTTAAAGTAGGATATTTATCACACTTATATTCTATGTAAGGATAACTTTTATCATCTTTAAGAAGAATATTATAGTGAGGATCATGTTTCTTAATTAAATTCATTTCGAGAATAAAAGCTTCAAGTTCACTTGAAGTAACTATATAATCAAAGTCATATATTTCACTAACTAATAACTTAGTCTTGCCAGTGTGCTCTCTATTAAAATAACTATTAAGTCTATTCTTGAGTACTTTTGCTTTACCTACATATATAATAGTACCTTCTTTATTTTTCATTAAATAGCATCCTGGTAATTTTGGTACTAAAAGAAGTTTATCTTTTATCATAATGTTCTCCTTTCAATATTATTAATTACATTTTTTAATAAGTTTTTTGTCTTTAGTATTACTAATTATTTTTTTAATATCTTTTAAATTTAATTTATTAACATTACATATGTCTATTATAGGTAAATAAATATCATTATTATAAGTATTAATTTTTTTTATTAATTTTATTCTTTTAGAAAGAACTTTTAAAGAATTAATACTTATATCATTGGTAAAGCAATCAATATTAGATAAATATAAATTATATTTTAAATAATTATTATAAGCATCTTCAGATTTATAAAAATTATAAAAATAATATAAAAAGCCAACTAAATTAGTAGATAATAAAACTGGAATGTTACTATTTGATAATATATATAAATAAGGGCTTGAAAATGATAAACCAAAACATATTAAACCTGCCTTTAATAAATTATTACTTTTACTATCCCTTACAATATATTCTCTGTTAAATAATTTAATATTATTATTAATGCTTTCTATAACTTCATAATATAAATCATTTGATAATTCTTTCATTTCAAAAGAATTATTACTATATTTTATCATAATAATAGGTTTATCATTCATAAATTTTATTTCATAATCAATTATATATTTCATAAAAACTCCTAGGTATATTGTATCAAAAATAAAAGAAAAAAAGAAGAGTTAATTTTCTTCATTAATCTTCTCTATTATTTTTTCAATTCTACTTCCATATTCAATAGATTCATCATATATAAAATGTAACTCTGGAATATGTCTTATATTAAGTCTTCCTGCTAATTCAGTCCTAAAATATCCACTAGCATTTTTCATGTCTTTAATAACCTTATCACGTTTATCATCATCTAAAGTAGTAAAATAAACTTTAGCACTTGATAAATCATTGGTAACGGTTGCGTAAGTAATTGTTACTTTTTGTAAATCTTCATCTTTAACTTCAGTTAAAAGAATATTACTTAATTCTTTAATTAAATCTGAAGCTACTCTTTCACCTTTCAATTTCATTATTTCTTAACCACCTTTAATTCAAAAGTTTCAACTATATCTCCTACTTTAATATCAGAATAATTATCTAGTGTTAAGCCACAGTCAAAGCCTGATTTAACTTCCTTAGCTCCATCTTTTTCTCTTTGAAGTGTTGCTATTTTAGTAGTAGTTATTACTACTCCATCTCTGATTAATCTAGCTCCACTTCCAACTTTTATTATACCACTTGTAACATGTACTCCTGCAATGTTACCAACTTTAGAGAATTTAAATATCTGTCTAATTTCAGCTTCACCAGTAACTACTTCTTCAAATTCGGGATCTAACATACCTTTCATAGCAGCTTCTATTTCTTCAACTACTTTATATATAATATTGTATAATCTTATGTCTACATTATAATTTTTAGCTGCTTCTTTAGTTTTACTAGAAGGTACTACATTAAATCCTATTATAATAGCATTAGATGCACTTGCAAGTACTATATCACTTTCAGTAATAGTACCAACTCCACTTCTAATAACTGAAACTTTTACACCTTCAACATCTATCTTTTCTAAAGCGTTTTTAACTGCCTCTTCTGAACCTTTAGAATCAGTTTTAAGAACTATATTTATTTCTTTATGTCCTTCTTTAACTCTTTCAAAAAGTTCATCTAAACTTACTGCTTTTTTAACAAATTTTCTTTCTTTTTCAAGAACTTCTCTCTTCTCAGCAACACTTCTTGCAATTTTTTCACTTTCAAATGCCATGAATTTATCACCCGCTACTGGAACTTTATTAAGTCCTGTTATTTCTACTGGTGTACTAGGAGATGCACTTGTTAAATCATTTCCGTTACTATTCTTAAGTGTTCTTACTTTACCAAAAGCACTTCCACATACGATAGGATCTCCAAGTCTTAGGGTACCATTATTAATAAGTAATGTAGTAGTAACACCTTTATTCTTATCAAGTGAACTTTCTATTACAGTACCAACTGCATATCTATTTGGATTTGCTTTTAATTCTTCCATTTCAGAAAGTGCAATTATATTTTCAAGAAGTAAACTTACATTTTCTCCAGTATGAGCAGATAATTTAACAAATATAGTGTCTCCTCCCCATTCTTCAGGAGTCAAACCATATTCACTCATTTCACTCATAATCTTATCAATATTACCAATTCCTTTATCTATCTTATTAATAGCAACTATTATAGGAACACCGGCACTTTTAGCATGATCTATTGCTTCCTTAGTTTGAGGCATAACACCATCATCAGCTGCTACAATAATAACAACTATATCAGTTATTTTAGCACCTCTTGCACGCATTTCAGTAAATGCAGCGTGTCCAGGAGTATCAATAAAAGTAATTAAATTACCATTTATTTCTACTTGATATGCACCTATTGCTTGTGTAATACCGCCAGCTTCACCACTTACAACATGGCTTTTTCTAATATAGTCAAGTAAACTAGTTTTACCATGATCTACATGCCCCATTATAGTAACTACTGGAGGTCTACTAGTTAAATCTTCTTCTTTATCGATAATTTCATATTCTTCGAAATTGCTAATATCTACCGTTTTATCCTTTTTAAGTTCTTTATTAAATTCTAAACTAACTAGTTCTGCATCTTCAAATGAAATACTAGAATTTATATTAATCATTAAACCTAAATCAAATAATTTTTTAACTAAATCAGTATCTTTAACATTTAAACTACTAGCAAGTTCTTTAACAGTCATACCTTCCTTATAAATAGCAATATTATCAGATACTTCACTGTTACTTTGAAGTTTTGTTTTATTCTTGTATATATTCTTCTTTTCCTTTTTAAAATTTTCATTTTCTTTAGTAGTATCTTTTTTCTTTAATTTTACTTTCTTTTGTTTTCCTTCATCAATACTACTTCCAAGTAAATTTTCAGCTCGGTCTTCAAAATCAAATTTACTTTCTAGTTCTTCACTTAGATAACTTTCTTCACTACTTAAATTATTATCTAGTAAGATAATATCATCATCACTTAAAAAATCATCTTTATTACTTACATTGATTCCAAGTTCTTTACATTTATCAAGTACATTATTTATATTAACTTTTACATCAATAGCATATTCTTCTACTGTCATAAAACCACTCCTTTCTATAATCTTGATTTTAATTCTTCATATATTTCCTCAGGAACATCTACCATTAAATGTCTATCAAGTATTCTAGATTTTTCTGCTTTCAAAATAACATCTAAATCCTTCTTTACATATGCTCCTCTTCCATTTGCCTTATTGGTGTCATCTACAATAACACTACCTTCTGGAGTTCTTACTACTCTAAATAAATCTTTCTTTTCTAATTTTTCCTTAGTTATAACACATGTTCTTAAAGGTACTTTCTTTACTTTCATAAAAACACCTACTTATTAATCTCTTCATTAATTTCATTTAAAGTTTTAATTTTAATAGTATATCTAGTTAGTTTACTAGCAAGTTTAATATTAATACCCTTTTTACCAATTGCTAAACTTAAATTATCTTCATCTACTATAGCAAGAGCTCCTTTATTTAATTCATCAGTTATAGTAACATTTACATCTTTAGCAGGACTAAGAGCATTAGCTATAAATTCTTCTGGAACATTACTATAAAGTACTAAATCTATTTTTTCACCGTTTAATGCTTTAATTATATTAGCAATACGAGATCCTTTTTCACCTATACAACTACCAATAGCATCTACATTAGGGTTAGTACTTTCTACTGCTACTTTACTTCTTATACCTGCTTCTCTAGCAACACCATGCATTACTAGAGTTCCATCAGAAAATTCAGGTATTTCACTTTCAAAAAGTCTTTTGACAAATCCATAATGTTTTCTACTTAATCTAATAGATGGACCTTTTGGTGTTTCTTCTATTTTAGTAATATAAACTTTTACACTATCTCCCATTTTAAGAGTTTCTCCTGGAATAAGTTCACTTTTTGGTAAAAGTCCTCTTGCTTTACCTAAATCAACATAATAATTTCTAGTATCTTCCATAGCTAAAAATCCAATCATTAGTTCATCTTGTTTATCTTTGAATTCTTCCATTACTTGATTTCTTTCAGCTTCTCTTATCTTTTGAAGTACTACTTGTTTAGCAACACCAACTGCAACACGTCCAAAGTCTTTAGGAGTAACTTCAGTTTCATAAAAATCTCCAATCTTAGCATCTGGATGTTCTTCCTGTGCTTCTTCTAAAGTTAACTCTGCATCAGGGTTTTCTAACTCTTCAACAACAGTCATTCTCTTAAAGATTTTAATCATACCATTATCTGTGTTTATTTCACATCTAACATCTGCATCTTCTCCAAAGTTTTTCTTATAGGCTGCTGCAAAAGCATTACTCATTGCTTCTTTAATTAAATCTTCACTTAAACCTTTCTCTTTAACTAAATAATCAAAAGCTGTTTTAAATTCCTTACTATTCATCATATTCTCCTTTACTACAAATATCTAATACATAATCATCTAGTCCTAAATCTAATTCATCAATAATTGGACTAATTATTTTAGATGCTTTTTCACATAAATCAGTATCAACTAATTCACCATCTAATCTTATGAAAAGAGTATCAATATTATCTTCCTTTTCTAAAGATATATCATATACTTTTACATCAATTTCTTCAAGTGGCTCCTTAATAGCATCAATAATTTTTTCTTTCATTTTTTACCTCCTATATTCAAATTAAAGAGTGGCCTTTTATGCCACTCCTTCAAGTAACTATAATTATACAACAATTATTACTTATATGCAAGTTTTTTATTTGGTACTTTATATTGTACTAATTATAAACTATCTCGTAAGGGCTTTCTGAACTTCCATTTCCTGAAGAATATGGAACTTCTGCCTTAATTGATATAACAGGGCGGACACCATAAGCAGTGGTCACATTGCCGTCGTCTAATCTACCCGGATTGCGCGAACCGTAAACACCAAATGAGCCAGCATTAGCACCATTCCAGTAGGTAGGAGACAAAAGCCACCACCATGTACTTCCTGTTATACTTGAACCAGTACTATTTAAATAATACCATACTGATGGATTGTTAGTCCATGCTAAACCTCCTGCATAACTAACTTCATCTGCTGTCATGAGTCCTATTGGATGTGTTAGTTTTGCTTTTGCATTACTTCCTGAAAATGCATCTTCTGGTGTAGTACAATCGTATGTTGGTGTTTTTTTACTTGCTAGTCTACCATATGCCATGTAGTTAAATCTTTCACTTCCTGCTGCACTATATGTTCCATTTGCTACATTTCTATCATTACAGTATATCGCTTCTGTACTTAAGTATTTTGTATAACTTGTTAAGTTATTACTATACCATTTATCTATTACTCCTTTTACTACACTGCTATTTGTATTTTTACGATTATTTTCTAAAGACCCACTTATTCCATACATATAACCTACATACATTGAATCATTAGATGTACTATTGAATTTACTTGTACCTATATATCCACTTGTTGTATCAGGACTTGTTCCTGAATACAAAAGTCTAATACTTCCATCATGATTTGTTCTTATTATTCTCCAGTAAAATCCTGCAAATTTTACCCAGTTATTAGTAGGATTCCCTGCAAAGTAATATACATCTTTTGTTGGTCCTCCTGTTATACTTTCAGTACTCTTAAATAATGTACCAGTTGTATCACTTGTAAATATTGAACTAAATGATGTTCTTGTTCCTCTTGTTTGATTATCATTTAGTATTTGCCATCCCAAAGTACCTTCTTCATATTCTCCATGTATATTCTCTGTTCCTTTTTCTATATACAATGAACCACTTAATACTTTACCCATATCTTCACTTTGATCTACTACTAAAGTATCTATATATTTAAATTCTATACTATATGAGTGAGTTTTACCTTTTGCTATTTCTACACTATGGGCTAAAACTGTATCAGTAGTTGAACTTCTTTTAGGTACATCTTTAAACTCACTCATATTGTATCCACCATCAGTACTAGTTATTTTGTATACTAAATATCCTTTTGTAATAAAAGTATTTACTAAATCTTTTATTACTATATTGTATTTATATGTACCATCACTTTCATTCTTTACTGTGAATGTACTTATACCACTTGACCAACCTGGTACTATTTCTGAACCTGCTATTGTACCTGTACCACTGTTAAATACTATCCTAAGATTAGCACTGTCAACTGAAACTTCTTTTTCTTTTCCAAGTATTTCCATTGAAAACCATGCTAAACTAACTGATAATACTATTACTAACAAACTCCCTAATATAATTAATAATTCTTTCTTTTTCATATAGACTTCCTTTCTTTTTTAGACACTAAAAAAAGATAGATTTAAAAAATCTATCTCATTAAAGCACATGAAAAACCAGAAGGTTTACTAGTTATTAATAATAACCCCCCCCCCTAGTACTTTATTTTGTACATATAGGCTGTTGTTTTTCATGTTTTTCTCCTTTGTTATTTGTAGCTTCCTACAATAAAATAATACCACAAAAAGTATTAGTTTACAAGTATTATTTTCTTGTACTTTTTGTGGTACTAATTATTTCTTCATTATTAATTTAATATTATTTTCTTTAGAAGAATCATTATTTAGTAATTCTTCTTTTCTAATTTCAAACATTCTTATACTTTTTTCTTTAAGATCATTTATTTCATAAATTATTTCATTTTCTTTAGATATTCTTTTAGTTTTTTCTAGCTCTAATTCTTTTAAAGTTTTTTCTTTTTCTAACTTAATGTTATTTAAATACTTGCTAAGTTCTTTAACTTTAGAGTCATATTTATGAGCATAAACAAGAGTTAATATAAATACAAATACATTTACTCCTGATAAAAGAATTGTACCAACTATATTAATAAAACCACCTAAATTTAATGGGATAATTCCAAGTGATAAAACCGAAATAATAAGTAAAAGTTTATTAAAACCTTTAATATCTTTTCTTAAATTTAATAGTTTTATATTATTATTTCTTATTTCTTTATCAAGAAGTTCTATTTTATTTTCAAGTAAAGGCTCATTTTCATTAAAATTCTCTACTATTTTAACATTTCCATACTCATTAACAATTGCAGTTTTATCTTTAGTGACATGCATGTATTCTTTATTCATATAACCCACCTATTTATTTATGCTTTTTTTAAATGCTTCATACATTTTATTTAAAGTACTATCTTTAATTTCAAAATTAGCTTCATCTCTCATAATTATAAGAGTTTTTTGATAATAATTAGTATCCTCAGTTTTCTTTTTTTGTACAACTTTACTTACTAATCTATCTTTAATATTAGACATTTCTTCTTTATTTAAAGTTTCTGTTCTATAAATAACATGATAACCATATGTAGTTTGAACAGGAGTAGTACTATATTTACCATCTTTTAAAGCTCTAGCGGCTTTAGTAAAACTTTCTTCATAAGAAGAATCAAATTCTACATTAAAACTTTCAGTAGTGATATCATTCTTATATTTAGTTTTAATCTTTTCCCAACTAGTACCTTTATCAAGTTCTTTAATAATCTTTTCTATTTTTGCTTTAGCTTGATCAGTAGTCATATTTTCACCTGTTTTAACTAGAATATGCTCTACTTTAAATGGTGCAAAATAATTATCTTTATAATAAGATTCTACTTCTTTATCAGTTACATTTTTAATTAAATATTCTTCTACATATTTATTTCTCTTATAATCAAGTTCTAAATATTTAAGAAAATTTTCTTCTGTATCAAAATTATATTGTTTTAAAAATTCTTCTTTAGATAATTGATAATATGTTTCATAATTTTTATAATAATTTTCAGCAGTTTCTTTAATAGACTTATTGTCTTCTTCTGTTAAATTATATTTTTCATCTAATATAACTCTGTCAGTGAGTTCAATTAAGCCTTCTACTCCATACTTATTTCTTAAATTTTCATACATATTATCTGCAGTAATATTTGTTTTACCAACGGATGCTGCCACTTCTTCACCATTTTCTAGTTTAGCAATTCTTTTAGGCCATACTACAAGTACAACTATGATTGTTAAAAGAATACCAACTAATAACCCTTTTAATTCTTTACTTCTTTTCTTTAAAATTTCTTTCATTTATATTCCTCCTAAACTCATTGTACTATATTTTTTATTATTTTACAAATTTTTCAGAAGATTTTCATCTATTTAACACTTTACTAACTGGATTAAATGATTTTCTATGGTATTTACTTGCCCCATATTTTTCTAATGCTTCAATATGTTTTTTAGTTCCATACCCTTTATTATTCTTTAAATCATACATAGGATATTCTTCATCCATTTTAATTAGTAAATGATCTCTTGTAACTTTAGCTATAATACTAGCTGCTGCTATAGTTTCACTTAAAGCATCTCCTTTTATAATAGAAGTAGTAGGAATATCTATGTCAAGTTTCATTGCATCTATTAAAATATGCTCTGGTGCTACATCTAAATTACTGATGGCTTCTTTCATAGCAATTTTAGTTGCTTCGTAAATATTTACTTCATCTATAACTTTCTCGCTTACTATTCCAAGGCCTATACTAAGTGCATTATCTTTTATAATAGTATATAGCTCTTCTCTTTTCTTTTCAGTTAATTTCTTACTATCTTTTATATCCTTATGAAAGAAATTAACTGGTAAAATAACTGCACATGCCACTACTGGTCCTATTAAAGGACCTCTTCCCACTTCGTCAACACCTGCAATTAATGTTTTCCCTTCTTTATATAGTTCATTTTCATATTCAAGCATTCTTTCCAACTTCTTTCTTAATTCTATTATATAACGAATCTTTATCAAGTGAAAGTTCTTTTAATAATTCTTCCCTATTACCTTGCATTACAAACTTATTCTCTATACCCATAATAATTATTTCTTTATTTGTCAAAGTTTTTAAATAACTTCCTAAAGAACCTACTTTCATACTTTCTTCATATACTATAATTTTTTTGTTCTTTTCAAGCACTTTATTAAAATAATCATAATCAATTGGTTTTAAAAATCTAGCATTAACTAGTTCTACATTAATATTTTCTCCTCTTAGTTTATTTACTACTTCTAGACTTTCATTAACAAAATCTCCATATGTTATAATTGTTAAATCCTTTCCACTTGTTATCTGTTCCCATGAACCTATCTCAATTTCTTTAGGTTTATCTTTTAAATATTTAACTTTCTTTTTAGAATATCTAATAAAAAAAGGACTATTACTTTTAATAGCGGTTTTAAGTAAATTAGTTAATTCTATACTATCCTTAGGAGAAGTAATAATTAAATTAGGAAGTGGAAGTGAAAATGTTAGATCAAATACTCCCTGATGTGTCTCTCCATCTTCTCCTACTATACCACATCTATCTACCCCTATAATAACATGAGAATTCATCCTTGATATGTCGTGAACTATCATGTCATATCCTCTTTGCATAAAGCTAGAATATATACTTACAAAAGGAATAATCTTATTTAAACTTAAACTGTTGGCTAGAATTAAAGCGTGTTCTTCTGCAATACCAGTATCAATAAACTGATTAGGAAATTTTTCTTTATATTTTGTTAATTTTGAACCAACTTCCATTGCTGGTGTAATAACCATTAATTCTTTTCTATTTAATCTAACTAATGAATCACACATTATTTCACTATAACTTACTAAATCACTTTTACCTAGAAATTCTCCTGTTTTTTTATTAAATGCAGGTACTCCATGCCAAAGTCCTTTCTTATCATTCTCAGTAAATTTATAGCCTTTTCCTTTTTCTGTTATAACATGAATTAAAACGGGTCCTTTTGCTTCTTTAGCCATTTTTAAATAACTTTCTAGTTCACAAAAGTCATGACCATTAATAGGGCCATAATAATCTATTCCAAACTCTTCAAAAAGATATCCTTCTTTTATATATAGTTTCTTAATACTTTCTTTTATTAAATGCATAAACTTAACTAAATATTTTCCTATAAAAGGAACTTTTATTAAAAACCTTTTAGTTCCATTCTTAGCTAAATCATATCTTTTATTACTTCTTAATTTATCTAAATAATTATGGAGAGCGCCTACATTCTCACTAATACTCATATTATTATCGTTCAAGATAATGATCATTTTAGATTTGACTTCTCCAATATGATTTAATGCTTCATAGGAAAGTCCATTAGAAATAGAAGCATCTCCTATAACTGCTACTACATTATAATCTTCTTTATACTTATCTCTTGCAATTGCAAAACCAAGTGCACTACTTAAACTAGTTGAAGAATGTCCTGCTTCATAACAGTCATAAACGCTTTCACTTCTCTTTTGAAAGCCACTTAAACCATTTATTTTTCTTAAATTATCAAAATCTTTACTCCTACCAGTTAAAATCTTATGAGTATATGCTTGATGTCCTACATCAAATATAACTTTATCCTTAGGTAAATTAAAAACTCTATCTATCATTATAGTTAACTCGACTACTCCTAGATTACTAGATAAATGGCCACCATTTTTAGATACTTTGTCTATAATAAATTCTCTTATATCCTTAGCGAGGACTTCTAATTCTTTGTAACTCATCTTCTTTAAAAATTTGGGATCTTTTATATCATATAAATTCATTACTACACTCCAGTTATTAAATTATAGTTTATTTTTTTAATTTTATCAATATAAAAGACATTTAACCTTTACATAGATAAATAAAAGTGCAATTTCTTGCACTTTAATTATAAACTATTTCGTATGGGTTTTCTGAACTTCCATCTCCCAAAGAATATAGGGCATCTATCTTAATACTGATAACTGGTCGAACAGCATTTTGAGTCCTAGAAGTATTATATACTAAAGCACCATTATATTCTTCTTTAGCTGGATAATAATTAATACGAGCAAGTGCCGCATAATAATGATGCTCAGAATCACTAAAAAAATATCCGCCTGGGGAAATAGTCCACCATACTGTTTTTTTCGAAACAAACTCGCTTTTACTGTTCAAATTAAACCATAAGTATGAGTTCAATAAACTTGTTCCAGCTTTACCACCTGCATAAGCTATCTCATCAGCTGTCATTAGTCCTATTGGATATGTTAATTTTGCTTCACTATTACTTCCTGAAAATGCATCACTACTATCTTCACAATTATATGTTGGATTTCCTGCTCTTAATCTTGTATATACATAGCAGTTAAAAGAACTACTGGCATTATAACTTGGTGCTTTTCTATCATTACAATAGACTGCTTCTGTACTTATGTATTTTGTATAACTTGTTAAATTATTACTATACCAGTTATCTATATATGTTTTTATAGTACTATTATTTTCATTTGTTCTATTGCTTTCAAGACTTCCACTTGTTCCATACATGTATCCCACATACATTGGGTCATCATATGTACTATTGAATGCGCTTTTTCCTATATAACCCTGAGTTGTATCAGGACTTGTTCCTACATAAAGCATTCTAATACTTCCGTCTGCATTTGTTCTTATTATTCTCCAGTAGTATCCTCCAAATTTAACCCAGTTGTTAGTAGCATTTCCTGCAAAGTAATACACTATTTCAGGTGTACTTCCTGCTATACTTTCAGTACTTGTATAAAGCGTTCCTGTATTAGTAGAATTAAATGTATTTGAAAAGTCACTTCTTACTCCTCTTACTGGATTATCTTCTAGTAATTTATACCCAAGTGTTCCTTCTTTATAATCTCCGTGTAATTTTATTTCATTATTATCTATATATAGTGTTCCGGATAGCTCTTTTCCCATATCTATATTTTGATTTTCAGTTTCACTATTTAAATATCTAAACTCTACATTATATGTATGAGTTTTATTCTTTTCTATATTTATATTATATCCTAGTGTCATATCTGTACTTATACTGCTTTTAGGTACATCTTTGAAGTCACTCATATTGTATCCACCATCAGTACTAGTTATTTTATATTGTAAGTATCCTGTTGTTACAAAAGTATTTATTAAATCTTTTATAACTATGTTATATTTATAAGTACCATTACTTTGATTTTTAACTGTAAAAGTATTTACTCCGCTACTCCAACCTGGTTCTATTTCTGAACCTGCTATTGTACCACTTCCACTAGCAAAAACTATTTTTAACTCTGCACTAGATGTAGATACATTAGAGTTTTTACTATTAATAGTTGTACTAAAATATGCTATTGATACTGATAGTACTACTACTAATAAACTTCCTAATATAATTAATAATTCTCTCTTTTTCATAATGACTTCCTTTCTAACACGAAAAATAGATAGACTAAAAGTCTATCTATTTAATACACATGAAAAACTAGAGTTATTAGTTGTTAGTAATAACCCCCCCCCCAAGTACTTTATTTTGTACAAATAGGTTGCTGTTTTTCATGTTCTTTGTCTCCTTTGTTTTTTTGAAATATATGTACCACATTATGTACACTACATTTCTTATATTTTCTTACAATAAAATAATACCACAAAAAGTATTAGTTTACAAGTATTATTTTCTTATACTTTTTGTGGTACTAATGCGTAGCAATTTTTAAAATTGGTTTTAATAATAAAACTACTTATGATATAGTTCATAAGTTTTTCAAATGGGGGTCAATTAAAAATAAACACCAAATCAACTTGATCTGGTGTTTATCAGCACAATACGGACTGAGTGAATACCTAACGAGCAAAAGCTAGGTAATACTCATTTTATTTGTCCTTTAATATTATATGAAGCATTTCTTCATGTATACATGATATCATTTGTATCAAATAATATCAAGTACTTTATATTGTGCTTATTATTTTAGGATTTTATCTAATTCTTTTAACTGTGCTTTCATAATTAAATCTACTTTATTTTTATTATCTATTTTTTTAATTAATTCATCATATTTATCTATTTTATTACTAAATTCTTTGTCTTTAATTTTAATTTTCTTTTTAAAGTTATTACTTTGAACACCATATAAATTAATTAATTTGTCATATACTTCATCACTCTTAGTAATACCTATAAATACTTTAAAAAGTTCTTCTTCCTCTTTAACAATATAATTGTCATAATTTTTAGTTATTTTATTTACACTATCATAACTTTTATATGCACCGACTTGAAGTATATAGTAGTTTGGTATAGTCTCATTTTTACTTTTATATTTTTTAAATATTAAAAACGAAAATAAAGAAGTAATTAATATAATAATTAATAAATATTTTTTATTCATAGTAGTCACCTTTAACATGATTATAACCTATAAATAATAAAATATTTGTCAAAAAAAAAACTGAAAAATTATTTTTCAGTTTTTTTAATAACTTCTTTACCTTTGTAAAATCCACATTTTGTACAAGCACGATGTGGCATTAAAGCTTCACCACAATTAGGACATGTAACAACAGTTGGAGCTTCTTTCTTTAAATGAGTTCTTCTTGCTCTTTTAGCTGTTTTACTTGTTCTTCTTGCGGGTACTGCAAATAATTGTAAATCTAGTTTCATCTTTTTCCCTCCATATCTAACATACTACTTAGTTCACTAAAAGGAGAACTACTAGTACTTTCGTTTTCATCTAAGAGGCTCCATCCATTTCCTTCTTTTAAAAACTTGGCATCCTCTTTAACCACACGAAGTGGAACTTCCAATATAATATTTTCCCATACTATTCCAAAAATATCAAGAGAATTTTGAAAAAATATCTGTTTTTCGCCAGGAATTACATTTTCACTTATATTTTTATCTATGAAAATATTAATAGGATAATTTACTTCTTCTAAACTCCTAGCGCATACAAGAACCATATTTCCTTGTATTGTAAGTTCTAAATGATAAATGTCATCACTTACTCTAGTGATAGAACCCTTAGCATTAACTTTTTCTAATCTTTTAATACTAGTACCGTTTAAATCGTCATTAGTAAACTTTATATTTTCATCAAAATCTATTTTTTCTTTTGATTCATTTTTTAAAGGAGTAATATCTATCATATCTTATCCTTCCCTTCTCGAATATTATATCACACTTATACTTATTTTTAAATGATTTATTTGATTTAAATATAAAATTTTAGTAAAATAATACGTGGTGAAGCAAAGTGAAAGAAATAATTGGTATAGTTACTGAATATAATCCATTCCATAATGGACACTTATATCAAATAAATAAAATAAGAGAACTTTTTCCAGATAGCATAATAATAATTGCTATGAGTGGAAACTACACTATGAGGGGTGAAATAAGTGTGATAGATAAATGGAATAAAACTAGACTTGCTTTAGAAAATGGTGTAGACATAGTTTTGGAAATACCTTTTCTATTTAGTAATGAGTCAAGTGATACATTTAGTTTTGGTGCACTAAAGGTGTTAAATGAATTTAAAATAAATACTTTGGTTTTTGGTAGTGAAACAAATGATATAGAAAAACTTAAAAAAGCAAGTAGTGTTCAAATAAATAATAAGGAATTTGATAGTTTAGTAAAGAAATATATGGATAAAGGATATAATTACCCTACTAGTTTAGGTAAAAGTATTTATGACTTAACTAATGTAACAATAAAACATAGTAATGATATTTTAGCAGTGAGTTATATTAAAGAAATAATAAGGAATGGGTATAATATAGAACCATTTATAATAAAAAGAACAAATCATTTTAAAAATAATGATCTATCTAGTAATATAATAAGTGCTTATGAAATAAGAAGTCTTTTAAAAGAAAAAAAGAATATAGATAAATATGTACCAAGAAGTACTTTAAAGTACATAGAAAATATTGATTATAATAAGTTATTTTCTTTAATTAAATATAAAGTAATAAGTGAGAAAGACTTTCTTAGAAAATATCATTTAGTAAATGAAGGAATAGAAAATAGAATATATGAAGGGATTATAAAAACGAATAACTATGATGATTTAGTTAAATATATAACTAATAAGAGAGTTACTATTAATAAAGTTAATAGAATATTAATAAATATATTTACAGGTTTTACTAAAGAAATGAAATCAAATGATTTAAATTATATCAAAATACTTGGGATGACTAAAAAAGGTAAAGAATATTATTCTAGTATTAAAAAAGTGATAAATATTAAAGTAGTAAATAAGTTCGAAAAAGATATTATGGATAATGAATTAAAAGTAACTTATTTATATAGTATTATTGCAAATAATGAGGAAATATTTAATAAAGAAATAAAAGAACATACTATTATAGTTTAGTATGTTCTTTTACTTTTTTAGGTTTAAAATTTACTGTTACATATCTGATGCAAAGATCACTTTTCTTTAAGTTATTCTTTATTTTCTTTTCTATTTTATATACATCTTTAAGTAAAGCTTCTTCATTATATAATAAATCTATAGTAGCTTCGTAATAATATCCATATTTTAAGAGTGTAATTCTTCTTATTTTAACATTGTTTTCATTAACAATATCTTTTACTTTATTAATAATATTTTCATCAAGTTCTCTTTCTCCTAGTATACTTTTAATATTTTCTATAAAAATACTTACACCTATTTTAATAGTAAATAAAGCTATTAAAATTGATCCTATCATATCTGCATATATAAATACTTTTCTTTTACCTATCAAAGATAATAAAACAAATATAAAGGCTACAAATGAGTTATACATATCTACTTTGCTTTCATAAGCATTAGTTAAAATAATATTACTTTTAAGTTCTTTTCCTTTTCTTAATAAATATTTAGAAAGTAAATATTTAAAAACAATAGTAAGAATTAAAATAATTAGACCGAATATATTAGTAACTTTATTTTTAGAACCAAATGAAGATATAATTATGCCTATTCCTAATGAAATAATAAATATACTCATTGCTATACTAGTTAAATATTCTACTCTTCCATGACCATAAGGATGATTTAAATCGGGTTTTTTATTAGATAGTTTACTTCCAATAATACCAATAAAATCAGTAGAAGTATCACTTAAAGAGTGAACAGCATCTGAAAGAAGAGTTTTAGAGTTACTTATTATTCCTCCTATAAATTTAAAAGAAGTTAAAATTATATTAATAATTAAACTTCTAAATAATACCTTACTTTGCATAATTCCACCCCTTACAAACCATTCCGAATTTTTCCTCATCTGCAAGAAAATTCGGAATGAGATTATTTAGCATCGTACCAGTTATCTCCTACTTCTATTTCTACTTTTAATGGTACTAATATTTTATATGTATTTTCCATAATTTGTTTAACTAAAGTTTTCATTTCTTCTAATTCACTAAATGGTACACTAAACACGAGTTCATCATGAACTTGTACTAACATCTTACTATTTAAATTCCTCTTAGTAATTTCTTTATCTATTTCTATCATTGCTTTCTTTATAATATCAGCACCTGTTCCTTGAATACCAGTATTTAAGGCAATTCTTTCTCCACTTTTTCTAATAATATAATTAGTATTAGAAAGTTCTTCTATTACTCTTTTTCTTCCAAATAAAGTTTTAACATATCCTTTGTCTTTGGCATCCTTAATTATATAATCCATATATTCTTTTACTTTAGGATACATTGCTAGATACTTACTAATTAATTCTTTTGCTTCACTTGCTTTAACACTTAAGTTTTCTGATAATCCATACCCACTTATACCATAAACAATACCAAATATAACAGCTTTAGCATTTCTTCTTTGTTCCTTTGTAACCTCACTAATATCTACTCCATAAATATCACTTGCAACCTTGGTATGTATATCTTCATGACTTAAAAAAGCGTTAATTAGATTTTCATCTTTACTTATATGTGCGAGTAATCTGAGTTCTATTTGAGAATAATCACTACTTAAAAGAACATTATTTTCTTCAGGAAAGAAGGCTTTTCTAATTCTTTTGCCTTCCTCACTTCTAATAGGAATATTCTGTAAATTAGGTTCTACAGAGGAAAGTCTACCAGTTCTAGCAACAGCCTGTTTAAATATAGTATGAATTTTGCCATCTTCCATTACAAACTTTTTTAAACTTTCCATATAAGTATTTATTAATTTAGATAAATTTCTATATTCAAGTATTAACTCAATAATAGGATTTAAATCATAATATTTCATTAATGTATCATGATCAGTTTTATAGTTTTCGTCTGTTTTTTTCTTTTTATAAGGAAGTCCTAACTTCTCAAATAAAATATATCCAGTTTGTTTAGAACTTAATATATTAAATTCTTCCCCAGCAATATTATATATTTCACTAACTACTTCATTAATTCTTTTTTCTAAATTCTCTTTAATTTTATCTAATTCATTAGTATTAACTCTAAAACCATTTAATTCCATTTTAGCAAGAACATATGAAAGTGGTACTTCTATATCATTAAATAAATCTAACATACTTTCATTTTTTAACTCATTTAAATATCTATCTTTAGTATTATGGATAAACTTTACTTTACTAACTAAATTATTAATATATATATTTTCATCTATAGTAACTGTTTCATCTTTCATATAAGTATCATAAAAGATAATATTATAATTATTAGCGTTTGCTAAATATGCAATGTCATCTTTAACATTATTATTAAGTAAATATCCAGCAAGTAAAGTATCAAATTTAAGATTATTTAATCTAATACCATACCTATTTAAAAAGCATATGCTTTTTTTAATATCATATGTATTTACTGCATACGAAAAAATATCTTTATTTAAAATAACTGCATTCTCATCTAAATAATAATAATTTTCTCCATCATATATAATTAAACCAATAAATTTAGCAAGATGATAATTTTCCTTAGAAAGTTCTAAATAAAAACTAAATTCTTTATTAATATTTAATTTATCACTTACTTTGATAACTTCATGTTTTTCTTCAAATAAGTTAGGCTCTCTATGGTTATCTTCCATCTCAAGTTTCTTGATCATACTATAAAATTCAAGCTCTTTATATATGTTCTTTAATTCTTCTTTTTTACATCCAATATATTTAATATCTTCAAAAGTCACATTTAGAGGAACATCTTTATAAATTGTAGCAATTTCTTTACTAAAGAAAGCATCATCTTTTCCTTCAATTAATTTATCTTTTACTTTACCCTTGACCTTATCAATATTGTCATATAGATTATCAATAGTCTTAAATTCGTGAAGTAAATTAAGTGCAGTTTTCTCCCCAATTCCTTTAACACCTGGTATATTATCTGATGGATCTCCCATTAAAGCTTTTAAATCTATCATTCTAATTGGTTCAAGCCCATAAGTATCAAAAAATACTTTCTCATCCATTAGAATATAGTCTTTTTGTTTTAATAGTTTGACATTTACATCACTACTTATTAATTGTAGTAAATCTTTGTCACTACTTATGATAGTAGCATCATATTCTTTATCGATATCAGCCATTTTAGCAAATGTACCAATTATATCATCGGCTTCATAATTATCACAATTAACCCATTTAACACCCATAGCATCCAACACTTCATATGCTTTAGGAAATTGTAATAATAAATCTTTTGGTGTTTCAATTCTACCTGCTTTATAGTTTTCATACTTTTCATGTCTAAAATTTTTCCCTTTATCAAATGCAACAACTATATACTCTGGTTTTTCTTCATTAATTATTTTATTCATCATATTAGTAAAGCCAAATAAAGCATTAGTAGGAAAACCTTTAGTATTTCTCATTAAACTTCCAGAATAAGCAGTTGCATAATAACTTCTAAACAATAAGTTGTTTCCATCTATTAATATTGCACGTTTCATTTACACCACATCCTACTTTAATTATACAAAAAAGTAGTTGCTTTAGCAACCACCTAATTGATCTCTAAATTATAATGCAAGTTAATATTAATTTTTAATATTTGAGTATACCATCTTTATAAAATCTTTTTCTTAATATTCAAATTTTATGACTTCTACTGTTACTTTTTTCAAGGTTTTACTGTTATAATTCTTAAAAAAATAAGAACACTTTTAATGTTCTTATTTAGCAACAAATCTAAGTACTTTTTCATTAGAAGGCATATTTGATGAATAAATACTTGACATCATGCTTTTTTGAGAAAAAGCTACTTCTCTCTTTTTAATATCAATTTCTCCGTTAGTATGTTCTTCTATTATATAGTAAACTGCATTCTTACTCATTGATATACTAGGTACTGTATATATTTGAGTTTCATTTACTTTATCAAATGTTTCAAAATGAGTATGTCCTTCAAATATATAATCATAATCTGTAATTAATTTTCCTGATAATAAAGGATCTATTTTAGAACTTATAAAACCTTTTGATATAGGATTATCTAGTCCATATTTATTTAAAAATCTATCTAGATCTTCATTGTATTTAGGACTATTTGTATAAAGAAATTGTTTAAACCTTTCTTCCTCACTTTGTTCTTGATAAGTCCATGTACTATGATCTCTATAGTCCCATCTAATATCGTTTAAAAAATGCACTAAAGATATTTTCTTATTACCAACATTTAATTCTAAAGAACTCTTTAGTTCTTTTAAATATGGAATAAAATCTTTAATTTGCTCATAAGTCCAGTCTAAGTTTTCTTGTCTACACTTATCTAAATAGCTAAATGGCTCATATCCAAGAGTATAGTAGTATTCACTATTACCACTTACACTTTTAACTTCGTATTCATTTAATAATTGAAGTACTTCTTTTGAATTTGGTCCAACTGTTATGTTATCCCCTAAACTATAAATTTCATTAATACCATTTAATTTCATATCAACTAAAGAAGCAAGAGTTGGTTCTAAAAGTCCGTGAGGATCTGTAAGAATGCCGATTCTTCTACCAGTTAAATTTTTATCTTTTTTATTAATCATAATAGAAAGTTTTTTTCGTAACTCTCTTAATTCACTAGTTTTAATAGTGGTACTTTCAATAATTTCTTTCTTAAATATTTCTTTTGGTTTTTCAATACATTTACTAGCTTCCTGAGTTATCACAAAAGATAAATTATACTTTCTAGTTATATCTAGTTCTTCTTCAGTAGGTTCTTTTCCTCCAACTAATATTAAAGCTTTTGGTATTAACCCTTCTCTATAAAATAAGGCTTCTGCATTGTTATCTTTAACTGCACTTGTGTCCATAATTCCTTTTTGATTTCTATGTATTATACCATTATTCATGTATGCATTTTTATTTAAATAACCATTAGTACCCATATTATCTAAACTACTACAAACAAAACTTCCATCTAAAATAGTGTCGTAAGCAAAAATATTTTTGTTATGACTATAATAATACTTTTGGCCCATATAGCTAACAGGACTCATAGAAATATAATTTTTACTTCCGGAACTATTACCATAAATTACTTCCTCAAGAGTTTCTCTACTACTTAACACATGAGCATATAAACAATAATTACTCTTACTAAAATCATATGTAGTAACACCATACTTATTGGTTAATTCATTATTTATTAAAGATTTAGCATCAGAAATTTTAGTTAAGTTGTTTTGCGAGTCTAACTCATATATTCTTCTAATTTTTTCATGGATAGAATTTGAATTATTAAAAATTTCTTTAATAATATTGTTTTCACTACTTAGTAGTTCTTTTAAAATATATTTTAAAACTTCTTCATCGTTTGAGAAATTAATTCTTATAGTAAGTAAACTAATAACTTCTTCTATTAAATCAATTAGTTCTTTATTATTACTATTCTTAATCTCTAATAATTTTAATTCATCGGTATTGCCAATAGTTCTAAGAACTTCCATAAAGTTATCGTTGTCTACCATTAACTCTTTTAAAACAAAAGTAAGTTCTAAAATATTATTAGATTTATCTAGAACATTTCTATAGTAATCAAAAGCACTTATCTTTGCTTTTCTAAGTGAATTTAAACTAGTAACATCTCCATAATATCTTAATTTATTATTTATTAATAAATTAATACTATATCTATCTTCTAAAGTAAAACTGTCTATTTCTTTAAAAAGACTTTTATACTTAGTAAAATGATTAATACTTTCTATAAATATTCTAACTTTATCAGCATCATTATATTCACTATAATAATTAGTTTTAATATAGTTATAAGTTTTAATAAAATCTTCTTTTTCATAATCAATAATATTTATTAATTTACTAAACCATTTAGTTTCTTTTTCAGATCCAAGTCCATACTGATAGATTAAATTAATATCAAAAATATCATTTAAATATACTTTAAATTTTTCATAATTATTTAATACCAAATTTGTATCATTATTTAATATTAAATTATAAACAATCTCTTCATCTACTTCTTCCACATATAATAAATCTATAGCATATTTTACCATAAATGAAGTTCTTTTGTTAACTTTTACTTTTTCTACTACTTCAAGTAAATTTTCCTTACTAAGATTTTTAATCTTAGTATCAAATATATCTTTGTTTAAATCAATTACCTTTTTAGCATTCCTTTTAGATAGTTTATTAAAGGGAATGTTTAAATTAGGGTTATAAGTAGTTAAATCTAAATTTTCTATAATACTTCTTAAATAATTTTCTTTAACTTCTAAAATAAGACCTATATAATTTTTATCGTCATGAGCGTTAATAAAATTGATAGTCTTTTCATCTTGTAATTTGTTCCTAATAATTAATTTTACAAATTCAGGTTCTTTTTTATAATAGTAATAATTAGTTAGAAAATCAATTAAACTAGTATTTTTATAAATATTTATAATATCTTTTTCTCTAACTTTTAAAACAATTTTTCTATATTCATGAGTATAATAACTGTATTTAAAAATACTATCTATATCATCTAGAGATAAATCTTTAATACTATTTAAAAGAGTTTCATAATTATTATTTCTTATTAAATTAAATATATAATCATCATTACTTTGATGTAAAACATAATTTATATCCTTTTTTTCTAATTCTTTAACTACTTCTTTAATAAAATCTAGAGCATATCTATTTAAATCATTTTTAATAAATAAATCAATAGACTCATAGTTTTTAAGATAATCAATAATATTCTTTTTTGTTAAATATTTACTAATATCTTTTTCTTTAATATTTAAATACTTTAAATGATCTAAATATAGTTCATAAGATGAGTTAATAATCCAAAGATCAAAGAGACTAGTTTTTCCGTAATATTTAATTGCTTTTATATAAAGATCACTATAATTATCTTTAATATATTTACTGTATTCTTTATTGATTTCATTTTTATATATTCTATCAAAATAAAATTTAACTGTATCTAATCTTATAAATTTTTTAGTATAATCATCAAATAAACTTTTAGGGCACAAATTTATAAGTTCATAATTTCTTGACATTGCTTTACTTGATAATTCTAATTTTACTTCATTACTAATATTATCTAAATTAACAAGTTTTTCATATATATTATCATTAATAAAGTGAAAATTCTTGACTAAAAAGAGTTTTACATTATTACCTAGGTTATTAGAAGAAATAATTTCTATAAACTTTTCATCAGTAAACCTTAAATATTGTTTTACATTTTCATATTTTTTTTCTTCTCTTTTAGATAATATTTTAATAATAATATCAGTTTCTCTATTATCTAAAAGTAATTCAATCAATTCACTATTACCTTTTTTATTTAATTCTATATGTTTTTTTACACTTTCAAACATAATTAACCCCCATTAACTAATTATAATTATACCATATAAAGTACATTTAATCAATAAAAAAGTGCATTATTTAGCACCCATGTTTTTAATTTCTTCTCTGGTTTTTGTGACTTTATTTTCCACTGCTACTCTCTCTACAATAAACATACATAGTATTAAATTAACTGTAAAAGAACCCCCATAACTTAAGAATGGGACAGGAACACCAGTAAGTGGTATAACAGCAAGTATTCCTAAAAAGTTAACAATAATATGTAAGAACATATAAATACCTACTCCGTAACATATTATTGAATTTCTTAAATTTACACTTTGCTTAGCTATTTTGAATATTCTATAAAGTATAAACATATAACCAAGTATAAAGAATATACTAAAAATTAAACCTAGTTCTTCTACCATTATTGGGAATATAAAATCTGTATGAGCTTCAGGTAAATATAAATACTTTTGACTCGAATTACCTAAGCCTTTTCCAAAAAGACCACCATTATTTATTGCAATAAATCCATTACAAACTTGGTAACCTGTATCTTCTGTATATCTTGTACATGGATTTTTATAGGTAAGTCGTCCCTTTTGCATTTCATTTAAAAGATCACTTCCAGTTATAATAAATATAATTAGTAAAAAAGAAGCAACAATTCCTGCAATTTTTAAACCAGATGCTAATTTATTATTTCTAAATGGAACTGCTAAAAATATCAGAAAAGAAAGCCCAGCAATTATTAGGGCAGTTCCTAAGTCAGGTTGCATTGCAACTAATAAAAACACTATAATAGCGTAAACTAGTGGTATACATATCTCATATTTTAAGTCTTTTTTATCAATTATTTTACCATAATAAATAGCCATAAAAAGAATAATAATTGTCTTAGCAAATTCACTAGGTTGAATACTTGCAAAACCTAAATTTATCCATGAACGAGCACTGTTGACAAGATTTCCACCTATTAAAAGAAATACAAGAAGTCCTAGTACTCCAGTAGCGCCTATAAATAAAAAATTACTATATCTTTTGATAGGATATCTAAGTATGAAGAAAAAACCAATAAAATAACTAAAAAGTATAAATATAGTTTGTCTTTTGAAAAAGAAATACGGACTACTATCATACTTTAAAACAGCACTTACGCTTGAAGCTGAAAGTACCATAACTGCACCTATTACCGAATATAATATACACATTAAAAGTAAAGGTTTATCAATTTTACTAAAAATACTAACTTTTTTCATATATCCTCTAGAAATATAATACCATAAAAACAAATAAATTTAAATTCTTTTTTTAATTTTATTTAAAAAAGAACACAGTCGTGTCAATTTTAATTATATTACATAAATTATTATAGATGAAAGAAGGAGGGTTTATATGTATTATTATGGTTATGGTTTAAATTATGGAAATAATTATAGTGGTTGCTGCCCTACATATGGAGGATATAACTATGGCAATAATTATGGATACGGTGCAGCTATTATATTAGTATTATTTATATTATTAGTAGTGGTTTTTGGAGCAGGCTTCTTAAACTACAATAATTAAAAAAGGAAAATTAATTTCCTTTTTTTGTGTAACAAATTCTTTTATAAGAATAGTTTTCATCATTATACTTTCCCATTAACAAAGTATTCCATTCATCTTTATTAAACTTTGGAAAGAAAGCATCAGCTTCTTTAGCACTGTCTATATGTGTTAAATACATAGTACTAGCATATTTTATTAATTCTTTGTATATTTGTTCTCCTCCAATTACAAATACATTATCTTTAATATCACTATTTAAGAACTCTTCTATACTTCTAAATATTCTAACATTATCTATATTACTCATAGAAGTACTTATAACTAAATGCTTTCTATTTGGTAGAAGTCCATTTAAACTATAAAAAGTGTTTTTACCCATTACAATATAATTATTAGAAGTAATTTCCTTAAAGAAGTTTAAATCTTCTTTAATTCTATATAATAACTTGTTATTTTTCCCAAGAGCATAATTATTATCTATACATGCGATTAATATTAAATTCATTTATTCACTTACAGGAATACTTAATCTTCCTAAATCTTTGTAATTAAGTACCTTAATATCCTTACATTCTTCATCATTATTAAATTTATAAAAATCATTTACATCATTATTTAAATAAAGTTCTGGTTTAGGTGGATTTAATATATATTCTATTACATTCTTTTTAGTCATAACATCTCTAATAATAGAAGGTGTTATTCCTTTTTTAAGAAGACTTTTCTCTTCACTGCTTAAAGAATTATAAATTTTATTATATTCTAAAGTATATCTTGCAAGTTGTCCTTCTAACCATTCAGAATTTTTATAACCTTCATAAATAGCAAGAGTTTTACCTCTTTCGATTTGTTCTTTAATTTGTTCAACTTGATTTACATATATATGAGCATCCTTTATACTCCAGCTTAATGAGCCAACTTTACAACCACTTACTCTTGCATACATATGCATTAAAGCTGCAAATTGAGTTACGTTAAATGGAAGCCCTAGTGGTACATCACAGCTCCTTTGATGAACATACATATTAAGTATACCATCAGTGATATCGACTTCATGACTCCATACACATGGTTTTAAAACTCCTTTATCTAAATGATTATTGTACCATAAACTCATAACATTACTTCTATCTTCTTTATGATTTTTAATAATATCAAGCACCCTGTCTACTCCCTTATATTTATTTACTATAAAGCCATATGCTTCACCAATAGTACCTTTATACTCTTTCCCGAAGTATTTATGTATTTCTTGAACTGAAGTATTTCCGTCCTTATCCTTTACCTTTTGTTTAGCATTCCAGTATCCATCTTCATCGATTTTCCATTCATCCCAAATAGATACTTTTCTGTCTTGCAACCAATTAACATCATTACTTCCTACTTGATATATCCATAAAAGCTCAAGAAAAGCTTGTCTACTAAATAATTTTTTAGTAGTTAAAATTGGAAACTCGTCACTAATATCAAGAACAAAATTATAACTAGGAATTTTTATTGTATTATTAATTGTTCTATTTTCCACTTCTTTACCCTCTTCTAATATCTTTTTACAAAGTTTTAAGTATTCTACATCCCACTTTAACACTTTTATTACCTCCTATTTAAGAATAGCACCTAATTTTAATAAAATCAATCTTAATTTGTAAATATTGATTTTTAGTGTTTTTTTTGGTACAATACATTATGAAAAAAAGAGGTGTATTATGTTAAAAAATAATCAAATACTAGATGAAAAAGAAAAAATATTACATGAAATATCAAAGGAAGTAATTTTTCCACTAGAAGAGGAAGATAAAAAACTTATTAAAGAAGCGTATGAATATTTAAGAAATAGTCAAGATGAAAAACTAGCTGAAAAGTATAATTTAAGACCAGGAATGGGACTAGCTTTTGTACAACTTGGAAAATTAAAAAGAATATTTATTATTTCATACAAAGAAGAAGATGATTCGTTTACTGAGTACACTGTAATAAATCCAAAGATAATTAGTTACTCAAATGAACTAGTTTATGTAGAAGAAGGCGAAGGATGTTTAAGCGTTAACAGAGAAGTAGAAGGAATAGTACCTAGACACGCTAGAATAACAGTGGGATATTATGATGAAGAAGGCAATTATAAAGAAGAAAGAGTAAGAGAAGAAATGGCAGTTGCATTTCAGCATGAAATGGATCATTTAGATGGAATTATGTTTACAGACAGAATTGATAAGAAAAATCCATTTAGAAATAAAGATAAAATGAGGAGTATTTAATTCTTCTCTTTTCTTTTTAATAAAAATAATATATAATATTTATAGAATAAAGGGTGATATATTATGAATAACAAATTTAGAATAATATTTTGGAGTTTTATATTAGTACTAGTACTAGCATCTGCTATATTTGGAGTAAGTTATAATAAAATTATTTATGAGAATAAAAAAAGTATGTTAGAAGAAATAGTAACCACTTTTAATAATAGCGAAACTGTTTCTAAATATAAAGAATACAATATTAATATGAAAGGTACTTTAGAAAACAAAACTATAGTAATTAAAGTAACTGGTACAAGTGATTATACTTATAATTTTAAATTTAAAAACACATATTTAGAACTAACTACTAACAAAGAAGACATATATAAAGAGAGCATAGCAAAAGAAATATTAAACTCTATTTATGTGTATAATGAAAACGATAGTAAGCCAGATTTAAATAATAAAGAAGTTACTATAACTAATACCAAAAATAATGTTACTTATAAAATATCATTAAAATAAAAAATAACACACTAGGTGTTATTTTAATTTTAATGTGCTTGTTTCATTTTCTTCTTGAATTCTTTTAATTGCTCTTTTAAGTTCATAATCGTACATAAAAAGTGTTCTTGAAGTAGTCTTATGTTCACTTAGTAATTTTTTTCTTTTATCAGGCACTAAATTTAAGGCATTATCTACATCAGTCTTCTTAATTTTGTAATTATTTTTTTCAGCAATAGCATTTAATAATTGAATAGATAAACCATTTCTTTTCATTTCATATGATAAATAATTACTGTGTTTAAAAATAATTTCTTTTAATAAACCACATTTTGCAAATACTCCAAGTTTCATTTTAAAATCGTCAAGCTCTGCTAAATAAATTCTACCATTTCTGGATAAGAATAAATCTATTTCTTCATCTTCGTAACCAAATACCTTTAAAAGTTTAATAACATATCCTAAAGTGCTATAAACTTCACCAGTATTTACAGATGAGTTAGCAAAATAAAATCTAGTAATTCTATTTATTGCTATTCTATCAAGTCCAAACTCCTCTTTAATTTTAACACATTCATTAGTGATTTCTTCTGCCCTTTCCCTTGTAATAGTGTTTCTTGCCCATGTACCATTATTTTGCATCATATCAATTACCCCCTTAAGTAATTAAAATTATACCATATTAAATACAAAATGTCAACAGCTTGTATTTAAATAAATACATTTTAATTTATAAAATAAAAAGTCCTATTTTTAGGACTTATAATCATTATTGGTGGAGCTGACGAAGAGCGACTTCGTGTCCAAAGTATCAACCATACAGACGTGTACAAGTTTAGTTGGTTTATTATTTCAAAAAATATTATGGAGAGCCAACGTTCCTATATTTTTCTAAGTTTAGTAATAGTTCATTATATAACCTAAACAATTATATAGTATAGTTCACTTTTATAAGTCCAGACATTACCCTCGTGAACAAAGAATAAGCTGAACCACTTGTTTTTCCTTAATTAGGCAAAAGCAGGTGCGTAATTAAAATCGTTTCCGATTATTTTTTGTTGCGTTTATAGTACGCCTACTACTTGCATCCATACGTACAACTACTCTGTCGAATCAAAACAGCCCCATAGTACGTTTATAATTTTAGCAAAAAGTTCTAATTATGTCAATAATTTTGAACCAAATTTTGTACTATTTATCTATTAATTTTAATAGAATTAACTACTTGTTTATAGTTCTCTTCAAATAAATCTTTTTCACTATTATCATATATTAACTCAGTTAAATATACTTTATTCTTATCTAAAAGTAAATAAGTATAAGTTTCTTTATCAGTACTTTCTTTATAATTCCCCATTATCAAATAACCATTGATGCCATCTATTTTGCATTCTTCTACATAGTTTACATTAACCATTTCTTTAAGAAATTCTATATATTTTTCTTTAAAATCTTTTTTTAAATTATCACTTGATAAATCTAGAGTGAATTCTTCTAATATAACTGCTTCAAGTCCAGTTAAATATCTTTTAGAATAACCATCAAAATACCCTAGTTCATTATCGCTATTTTTCTTATCAAGTTCAAAATAGTCTGGTAAAGATAAAGAAATATTATTATATTTATAGGTTTTATAATTTACTTCATCACTTGAAAATAATAAGATAAGTATAAATGCTACAAAAATTACTAATAAAGTAATTAATCCATTTCTAACATTATTTTTAATATGTGTTTTTTTAGCATTACTTTCTTTTCTTTCTTCATTATTTATACTTTCTATATCAAAATAACTTTTATTACCTTTAGTTAAAACTATTCCTTTATTAATCATTTCTTTTAAAAACATATAGTTATTATTAACTTTAAAACTATAAAGTACCACTGTGTTTGGAATAGCATTTTTCTTATCAAAAGCATTATGCTCAGCATATATTTTTTCTAATTTCTTTAATTTTTCTTCATATGAAATTTCATCATTGTCACTTACATTATAAGCTTCTTTATTTATATTAGAAATTACCCCACTTATTCCTAGGAACGTAAATATGACTGATATAATATAATCACCTAGAATTGCTTTTAGAAAGCCACCATTTTGATAAAGATCAAATATATAACTTAAATTATGTCCTTCTCTTAAAACAAGCCATGAAGGTATAACTATAAAAGTTAGAAGTGTTACAACTAGAAATGAAATAATACCTATTATAACAGAAGTCTTTTTAGTTACTTTTGCTTTTGCTTTTTTATAAAATAAATATGCTCCAAAAGCTATTAAACTTGCTAGTAAACTTAAAATATATCCAGCATAAATATAAATTAAAACCCAAGGAAGCCCAAATATGAGTCCTCCAATAAATGCTGCAATTACTCCTTTTAAATAATTATTCTTTTCCATACTATCTACCTTTACCTTTTACTTCTTCTTCACTATAACAATTATAAAGATTATCTAGCATCTTGGAAAAATATTCTCTTTCATGATATTTATTTTTAAATTCATTTTCGGTAATGACTATCTTAGCTAGGAACTCTTTATACTCTTTATCTTTTAAAAACTCTTTATATTTATTAAATATACAAGCTTTTAATTTTTCAATTTCTCCTAAACAAGCTTTAATACCTGTTTCAGAGTCATCTTCACTAGTTAAAAAATTATATATCTTTTTATAACAAGTTTTCAATTTTTTATTAATTATTTTTAGAGCATACTCATTTTTAATTTCTTCGCTAACTAAAGTGACTTTACCTTTTTTTGACTTAACTAATAATCCATTAGTGGTTGTCATTCTTTTAAATTTTCCTTTATCTTTATTTTTCTTTAACTTGTACATAAACCCACCTACTTCATTAAATCGGGTCTTTTTTCTTTTGTAACCCTTACTCTTTCATTATATCTATATTCTTCTATTTTCTTGTGATCACCACTTAATAACACCTCGGGAACAGGAATTCCTCTATAAATACTTGGTTTAGTATATACTGGGTAATCTAATAAATTATCAGTAAAACTTTCACTTTTTAAGCTATCCTCATTAATAACACCTGGTACGAGTCTTATAACAGAATCAACTACAACCATTGCAGCAATTTCTCCCCCGGTTAAAACATAGTCACCAATACTTATCTCTTCATCTACTAAAGTTTTAATTCTTTCATCAAAGCCTTCGTAATGCCCACATAAAATTATCAAGTGTTTGTATTTACTTAAATCATAAGCTTTCCCTTCATTATAAACTTTTCCACTAGGAGTTAGCATTATAGTTAAAGAGTCATTATCCTTAACACTTTCTATAGCCCTAAAAACTGGATCACACATAAGAACCATTCCTGATCCCCCACCATAAGGAGTATCATCAACTTGACTATTATTTAAGGTACTAAAGTCTCTTATATTAATAAGATTAATTTCTACTTTTTCATCTTTAATAGCTCGCGCGATTATGCTTTCTTCTATAATAGGTTTAAACATATCTGGGAAAAGGGTTAATATATCTATTTTCATAATAAACCATCAACTCCTTTAAATATTATCTTTTTATTCTTTACATCTACTTCTTCAATAAACCCTTTATTAAATGGAATATATTTACCATTTATATAAAATAACTTATACCCATTGTTTATTATAATATCATTTATTTTCCCAATGAATTCATTATTGTAATATCCATCAAGTCCTATATAATCGCTAAATAATAAATCGTCTTTTCCAAGATTAAGTTCTTTCTTATCCATATAAACTTTCTTACCTTTGAATTTTAATACATCATTTATATAATCATACTCTTTAAAAGTAACCATATCAAATATCTTATGATGTCTATAAGAATTAATAGTTACTTTTTCGTTATCTATATAAAAATGTTTATCTTTAACAAAAGCCTTGTCTTTATATTCAAAATTACTTATTATCTTAACTTCACCCTTTAAAGCATGAGTATTAACAAGTTTACCTATATATACATATTCCATAATATCACCTAAACTTATACATTATTATACCACCAGTTACAGCAACATTCAAACTCTCACACTTGTTATTCATAGGAATATTTATACTATCATCGCAGATTTCTTTTATATAATCACTTATTCCTTTACCTTCACTTCCAAGTACCAGAGCATAACTATTAATGTTAGCTTCATCTAAATTAATATTACCAAACATATCTGCATAATAAATTTTTATACCTTTACTTTTAATTAAATTAATTGCATCTTTTAAATCAAGAGTAACTATATTCATATTAAATATAGTTCCTTCAGTACTTCTAATTAATTTATCATTAAAAACGCTTACACTCCTGGGACTTAAAACTACAGTAGAAACATTAAATGCAAGAGCACTTCTAATAATAGTACCAACATTACCTGGATCTCCTACATTATCAAGTAAAACTATTTTTTCTCCTTTAATTTCTTTACCAAAGTTAAGTTTAACGACTCCCATTATACTTGGAGTACTCTTAAGTAAACTAATCTTTTCCAGGCATCTTTTACTAACTAAAGTAGTTTTTACATTGTATTTAGTATTTTCTTCACTTGTAATTACTTCTAATAAATTGCCACTTTTATAGGCTTCTTCTACTAAATGTTCTCCTTCAACTATAAATTTATTTTCTTCTTTAATGAATTTACTATCTCTTAGTTTCTTAAAATAAACTATTTTTTCATTATTTACACTCTCTATCATCATTACTCCTCATTTAAATGTTTTTTATTTTTTAGATAATCTGGTTTGTAGTATTTAACTAATTTCCAAAATTCCTTACTATGATCAAAATGCACAAAATGTACAAGTTCGTGAACAATAACATAATCAATATCATCTATATCATGCTTAATAAGTTCTTTATTCAAAGTAATAAGTCCCTTACTCTTATTACAATAACCCCATTTCCTAACCATTTTTCTAATATTCACAACAGGATAATTAATAGGTAAATTAATTCTATCAAAAACTATTCTAACTCTATTAGTAAGTACTTCTTTACTCATCTTATCTAAAAACATATCAAGGTCACTCTCTTTACTAACATAAGCGTAATCCAAATCAAGCACACAGTGTTTAACAAGATTAGTAATAACTACATTATACTCTTTACCTAAATAATAAAACTTACTAGCCTTATCTCTTTTCTTACACTCTTTTCTATACATCTTAGTAACAAAATCAATATTATTATTAATTAAATTACTCACATACTTATCACTAACAAAATAATTAGTTGTAACATATATACATAAATCACTCTTAACTCTAATATAAGTATTCTTATTACTTTTTCTAATTATTTTAACTTCTACATCTGTCCCATCAATTACCACTTTCATAATAAAAGTATATCATACATCTAAAAGAAAATAAACAAATTAAGAAAAAAACTATCACGCTTCAAACGCATAATAGCCTATTTACTTAATAATCAATCCATATTTTTTCATCATTTTTAAATGATTCTTAAATTTTGAATTAGATAGTAGATATTTTTGAACATAGATATTATTTTTCCAATTAGGAAAATTCTCATTAACATATTTAACACATTTAAAAATGTACTCTTCCTCATAATTTTCAACACTCATAATTCTATTAACAGTACCAAATAAAATATGACTAACAACAGCAAATTCAATTCTATCAGCAAACATTTCAAATTTACCATTAAGCTTTGCAAATTCACAAATAGAATCGAAAGCTTTAAGTGTATCAAGTTGATTTAGTCTATTACTTCTTAAAGAACTATCTGAATGAATAACATAAGTGTATAACGGTTCATTTACAAAAGAAACATTTTCATTAAATATTAATAATTTAAAAATAAATTCTAAATCTTCAGCAATTTTCAAGTTTGAAAATTTAATACCAGACATATTAATAATATCTTTGTTAAATAATCTTAAATCAACTGATGGACTCTGTAATAAAAGTAATTCTTCGCTAGTTCTAAAAGTTTCAGTTCTAATACCATTAATCTCCTTAAAACCTCTTAACATACAAGAAAAAGAATCATTTGGAGATATCGAGTTATAAAGTAACTCAAGACACCTCTCTTCAATATAATCATCACTATCAAGAAAATAAACATATTTAGCCTTAGCAATATCTAACCCTTTATTTCTTGTATATCCAACTCCCATATTATTTTCATTTTCATAACAAAGTATTCTCATATCTATCTTTTTATATTTTTCAATAATATCCTTAACTTTATCAGTCGAACAATCATTTATAACTATAATTTCGATATTCTTATAAGTTTGATTAATAACAGACAAAATACATCTTTCAAAATATTTTTCATTATTATAAACTGGAATTATCACACTAATTAATTCTTTCATTAACTACAACTCCTTTTTAAAAAACATTACTTTATAAGCTCCAAAGCCCTATTATCACTTACTAAAGAAATCATATCCTCGTGACTAAACATACTTCTTCCCATATATTTTTGCTTTCCGATTTCATAATCCAAATGGTCAACCATCTTACGGTAAGAATTAAAATCTTTAAAATTACTTCCTATTTTATCCAAAAGTTCCTTTAAATCATTAAAATTATAGAAACCTCTAATATTAGAATTACAAATTCCAGCTTTATCAAAATGATAATAACCAATATGTAAAACTATATATATAACTGAAATATACTTAAAATCATTATGTAAACTTTGAGTATAAAAATATTTTCCTTTAGTAACATTATAAAAAGTATAAAATTCAAAATAGTTACGTTTCTTATCCTCAGCATACTCTTTACTTACCAAAACTATAACATCTTCCACTACAAAAACCTCCTAATAAAAAAAGTATATCATAAATAAGCAAAAGAAAAAAGCACCTAAGTGCTAAATCTAACTAATTATTAACTACAGCAGTTTCTTCTGCTTCTTCTTTTTGTTCTAAAGGTACTACACCAAGAGTATAGCCGATAGGCTCTAAAAGTCTTATAAGTGTATTTATTTGAGGACTATTTAAATTATTTTCAATTTTAGCAACTGTTTCTCTAATAATACCGGCACGCTCTCCAACTACTCTTTGACTTAAATGTTGACTTTTTCTAGCAACAACAACTTGACGTATTACTTCTCTTTCAAGCTCGTTTAGTTTTTCATCCCTTTTTATTTCTTCTTCAGTTTTAACGATATTTTCTTTCTTTGGTCTTCCCATTTTTCCTTCACCGATTACTATTGTACCAAAAAAATGTACAATGTCAACCTTTTTTATTAAATTTTTATACTTTATTTTATACAAACGACCACATAAAGAGGAATTGACTTAATATTATTAACATAGCCAAAGTTCTTAGTAGATAACATAAAGATGTTATAAATACATTTTAAATAATTTTATATGTTTTTGAAGTTTTATTTATCTTCGTGAATGTCACTTTTAGGTTTTTCTAAACCCTCTATTTTTATACCTTTCTTTTCAGCATAATCCCAAAGTGCAGCACGAATTGCTTCTTCTGCGAGTAAACTGCAGTGAACTTTAACTGGAGGTAAACCATCTAACGCTTCCATTACTGATTTATTAGTAATTTTTAAAGCTTCATTTACACTTTTGCCTTTAATTAATTCAGTAGCCATAGAACTAGTAGCTATAGCAGCACCACAACCAAAAGTTTTAAACTTAACATCTTTAATAATTCCATTATCATCTATGTCAAGATATATTCTCATAATATCCCCACATCTTGCATTACCAACTGTTCCAACACCATTTGCATTTTCTATTTCACCAACGTTTCTTGGATTAGTAAAATGATCCATTACTTTCTCTGAATACATATTAGTTTTCTCCTTTCTTAATAAAATCTTCATATAAAGGACTCATATTTCTTAAATTATCTATAATTTCCTTTAAAGTATCAACTACGTAGTCAATTTCTTCCATAGTATTATCATGATTCATTGTAAGTCTTAAAGAACCATGCGCTATTTCATGTGGAAGACCTATTGCCAAAAGAACATGACTAGGATCTAAACTACCACTAGTGCAAGCACTTCCACTTGAAGCACATATACCTTTAGCATCTAATTTTAAAAGCATTCCTTCTCCTTCAATAAATTGAAAACTAAAGTTTGCATTTCCTGGTAATCTTTTAATTCTAGAACCATTAAGTCTTGAATAAGGTATCTCATTAAGTACTCTGTCAATTAAATGTTCTCTCAAAGATAGAACATATAGATTATTTTTTTCCATTTCACTAAATTTTAATTCTGCTGCTTTGGCAAAACCAATTATACTAGGAGCATTAGTTGTACCAGCACGCTTTCCTCTTTCTTGCATTCCTCCATTAATTAAAGGTAAAATAGAAACATCTTTCCTAACATATAGAAACCCAATTCCTTTAGGTCCTTCTATTTTATGCGCGCTTGTACTAAGTAAATCTATATTCATTAGGTTAACATCGATATTAATATTACCGTAAGCTTGAACAGCATCTGTGTGAAATATTATATTATGTTTCTTACAAATTTCACCTATTTCTTTTAAAGGCATAACTGAACCTATCTCGTTATTAGCGGCCATTATACTTACCATAATAGTATCCTCTCTAATGGAACTTTCTAATTCGCTTAAATTAATAATACCATCTTTGTCTACATTTAAATAAGTGACTTCAAATCCAAGTTTTTCTAAATAATGACAACTTTCTAAAATCGCATGATGTTCTATTTTAGTAGTAATAATATGCTTGCCTTTATTCATTCTTCCAATCATTATTTTCTTAATAGCCCAGTTGTCTGATTCACTTCCTCCACTAGTAAAATAAATCTCATCTTTGCTAGCATTTATTGTTTTTGCAAGCAATTCTCTTGCGTCTTCTACTTTTTTACTAACTTCTCTTGATGCTCTATATATACTACTAGGATTAGTATAATATTCTGTAAAATATGGGAGCATCTCTTCAAGTACTTCCTTTCTAACCTTAGTAGTTGCAGCATTATCTAAATATATCATATTTCTTCCTTCCCTTCTTTAATATGCTCAAGACCATATTTAAGTATAACTCTAATATGATCATCACTAATACTATATAAAACACTTTGTCCAAATTTTTCACATTTAACGAGGTTTAAATCCTTTAAATATTTAAGTTGATGACTAATTAAAGAATGAGATTTATTTAAAGATAAAGCTATCCCACTTACACATTTACCACCTGAAAGTAAACTATTTAATATCATTAACCTAGTAGGATCACCAAACACTTTATAAAATTCACTTAATTTATCATAATCTTTTTGCATATTTTCTCCTTATATGAATGTTTATTCATATAAGCAAATTATAAAACCATAGAAAAAACTTGTCAATACTTTTTGACAAGTTTTAAAATAAATTAATACAAATTTAGCCACATATACATTCTACATAAGTATCATTTAAACATCTTACACAACATAAGCAGTTAATGTTCATTGTGAATATAGAGTCTGTACCAACGTAAGGATAAGGACTACTGTCTTCAGTGTTTTCAGCAAGTACCCTAAATGTACAACAACATCCATCTACTTTTTCAACTCTAAATACATTAGAGCATCCTTCAGCATCAGTACTATTACAGTTAGTGTTTGTTCTAGTTGTTGGCATACTAAGTGGAGCACCTGCACCTGAACACATATAAAGCATTATAGGTCTAGTATTACATACAATACAGTTACTTCCCCCACCTAATGCTGGTCTATCACAAGAGTTTAAACAGTTATCCGGACAAGCATTTGATTGAAGCACATTAATTACTTGTAATATTTCTTGGATGCAGTTGTTTTCACAAGAATCATTATTTTGCCCACACTTACAACATCCAGTATTATTATTCATATAATTCACCCCTTCTTCATATTCACTAATAATTTATGTAAACAAATTATTTTTGTGAGTGAATTTAACTATTTTAAGTAAGTAAAATGTTTTTATTTATTTTTTTTAATAATTATAGTATAATTTAATTAGGAGAGATTTATATGTATGGTTATGAATATTTAATAATATTAATTATTTTAATTCTAATATCTATTATAGTAATTAGAATTAATAAGAAAGACTTTGCTGTTAAAATAAATAAATTAGTTCAATATCTAGGTGGAAAAGAAAATATCATAAGTGTTGAAAAAAATATGAGCAGGTTAAATGTCAAAGTCAAAGATACAAGTTTAGTGAATAAAGATGCAATAGAAAAGATGGGTGCTAAAGGAATAGTAGAAATTGAAAATGAACTTAAAATTATTCTAGGCCCCAATAGTGGTCAAATAAAAAAATATATAAAAGACTTAAAGTAGAAAATTCTACTTTTTTTGTTTTTTTTCGACAAAATTCGACAAATTTCGACATATATGTATGATATCCTTATTATGGTGATTTTTCATGGATGTAATAGAAAACTTAATTATAAGTACAATCCTAACAACATTTCCTATACTTTTATATGAATACTTTACACTTTATAGGGAAAATATAAAAAAAGAAAAAAGTGATATTTTACTTAATGTATGTCTATTTGTATCATTATTTTTAACAATGAACTATAAAGAAAATATTAAAGTAGAATATCACTTAATAACATTAATGTTACCTCTTATGATATCTTATTTAAATAATAAAGATAAAGAAGCCTTAGTAATAAGTATAATAGTTTCAGAATACTTAATTAATAAACTTGGCTTTAATTTATTATTTACAATAGTACTTTTTGGAGCATTATATATAGCATATAAATTTTATAGTACTACTAATAAAAAAACTAGTTACTTTATAAATATTTCTATACTACTAATTGTTTTTACATACCTATTATTATTTATACTTAATCCTTCTCTTAATAGTCTAGCTCTTTTCTTCTTTGCATCTATTAGTTATATTATTATAATAAAAATAGTAGATTATGGAATAAAAGAAGCTAAAAGTGTTATAAATATGCATATGACACTAAAAGACTTTGAAAAAGAAAAAAATATTAAATTAAATTTATTTAAAATAACTCATGAGATTAAAAACCCTTTAGCAGTAATTAAAGGTTATCTTGATATGTTTGATTCTAAAAATGAAGAAAAAAGTAAGAGATATATTAAAATAATAAAAGGAGAAGTAAACAGAACTCTTAATTTACTTCATGACTTTATGGAATTTACAAAAATTAAAGTAAATAGAAACGAATTTTTTATAGGTGAATTAATAGATGATGTAAAGGATGCTCTTATACCTATTTTTAATGCATTAGAAGTCAATTATTACTTTGAAACTGAAGATAATGCTCTTGTTAACTTAGATTATAATAGAATGAAGCAAGTTATTATTAATGTAATAAAAAATGCAGTTGAAGCTTGTCCCCCATATAAAGGTCAAGTTTCAACTACAGTATTTGTGGATAAAGATTTTTTATATATATTTGTTAGAGATAATGGAAGTGGTATGACTAAAGACACACTCAATAATATAATGGAACCTTTTTATACAACTAAAGAAAAAGGTACAGGATTAGGAGTAAGTTTAAGTAAAGAAATTATTGAAGCACATAAAGGGAATCTTCTTTATGATAGTAAAATTGGCAAAGGTACTGTTTGTAAAATTGTTTTACCTTTAAAAATAACTAATAGTAATAAGGACCATAATATAGTGGCCTAGGAGGATAATAATTAGGTTTAGGTCCTACTGCTGCTACTGCAACTCCTCCTGTTAAAGCACCAAGTAAAAATGGTGCTGCAAATGGAACAAACCTATTATCCTTTTTATAAGAATATCCTCTTCCATATAATTTATTATACATAAAAACACCTCTTATTATAATATATGAGGTGTTTTAATTTTGTTCCGTGCTTTTTAACCTAATAAAATTAATACTTGGTCTATTATTAAATCTTAAACTAGTTTTTTTATTACCTAACCCATTTGAAATAAATACTTCTTTATTATTTATATTATAATAATCCTTATAATATTTGAAACTACCATCAAACTTATAAAATGGACCATAAAAAGGAATGTTTATCTCCCCGCCTAGAGTATTACCTGCTAAAAATATATCAAAATCATATTCATTTAATTTATATAAAAGATCACTTTCATGAGTAAAATATATTTTATAATATTCTTCACAATCACTAATTTTATCAAAATTATAAAGTGATTTATTATATGAATTAAATCCCATTAAACAAATAGGAATAGTATTATCTTTAAATATTAAATCGTAATTATTATCAAGTAAGGTAAAATCACTTTCAAGTAATGAATTTTTAACTTCTTCACTATCGTTATCCCCAAGTGTAAAATATTTGCCGAGTGAAGCGTCTATATTTTTAAGTTCACTAACTATTTCGTTTTTATTATCTAAATACTTTTTATTACTAATTAAATTCCCGCCAAAGATAACTATATCTACATTAAGTTCATTAATATTCTTTATTGCCAATTTTAAAGTATCTAAATCAGTAATAGAACCTAAAAGTAAATCACTAAAGTAAATAATTTTAGAGCCACTTAAACTTTTAGGAATTTTATCACTTTTAACTAAATATTCTTTAACATTGACCCCCGATGTACCAATATACTTTGCATACATAAATAAACTTATTATGACTAAAACTATAATTATTAATATATTAATAATTGTAGTTTTAAAACTTCTTTTAGACTTTTTTTCTTCTTCCATTGTTCACCTACTGTGCTAGCATTATTAATGCATAAACAAGAGTGTTATGCATCATATGAGCTACTATACTAGAAAAAATATTATCACTTTTATTATATACTAATCCAAAAGTATAACCTAAGGCACCATATGGAATTATATACAATAATTCAAGAAAATTTCCCTCGCCTAATCCGGCTATAGTATGGGCAAAACCAAATGCTAAAGCACTTATTATTGGGAAAATTTTATTTTTTCCTGTTATCTTTCTAAGGCCAAACCTAAAAATCATTTCTTCAACAAATGGGGCAACTACAGATATTGATAAAAATCCTATAATTGGATATATTTTAAGAGATTCTCTTACTAAATTTTCATTAGTACTTCCAGCATTTTTTAGAATAAAAATATTTATTATTAAATTACTTAATATCATTATTCCAAAACCCATACCCCAATATTTTAAACTGTCAGAAAAATTACTGAACTTTTTAAAATAATCTTTTAAGCTCTTAAGTAAAATATCTTTATACATTAAAAAATAAATGATAATTACAAAGAAATTGCCTATATAAATAGAGGTAGTTTCAGGTAATTTAAATATTTTATAAAACATCATTCCTATTACTTGTGGAACTATGATATAAATAAATATAAGTATTAGAAAATCTGAAATATTTTTAATTTTATTTTTAAATCTTTCCATTTATGCTCACCTAATTCTATTTTACTATAAATAATAAAAAAAGAAAACTCCTATTATAAGAAGTTTTACATTTTTTCTACTTTAATTATTACTTTTTTGCCTTTAGTAACTACAATGTTATCTATTTTTACTATAAAGTTAGGATCATCCACTTTTTCATTATTAACTTTTATACCACCTTGCTCAACTAATCTTCTAGCTTCGCTTTTAGATGGGGCTAATTTAGTAGTAACTAATAAATCAAGAATATTCATTTCATCAAAATCTACCTTTTCGGTAGGCATATCATTATGAATTTTACCACTAAAAATTTCTTCACTTGTAACTTTAGCTTTTTCAGCATCTTCTATTCCATGTAAATCCTTTACTACTTCAAATGCAAGAACTTTTTGGGCAATTCTCTTTTCAGGTGTTTTAACTTGTTCTTCCATGATATTTTCTATTTCTTCTTTAGTTAGGAAAGTAAATACTTTTAAATACTCTTCTACTTTAGAATCATCACTATTTAAAAGGTATTGGTAAATTTGATATGGACTTGTTTTTTCCTTATCTAGCCATAATGCATTACCTTCACTCTTACCAAACTTATTACCTTGTTTATCTAATATAAGTGGCATTGTAAAACCATAAGCCTCTTTATTTTCTATCTTTCTTATTAGTTCAATACCAGTAGTTATATTACCCCATTGGTCACTTCCTGCTGCTTGAAGTTCACAGTTGTATGTATTAAATAAATGTACAAAATCAAAACCTTGAAGTAATGTATAAGAAAACTCTGCATAAGTAATACCACTTTCAAGTCTTCTAGCAATTATATCTTTACCAAGCATATAATTAACATTAATATATTTACCAATATCTCTTAAAAAATCAAGTAGTGTTACATCCTTTGTCCAATCATAATTATTAACTATTGTAGCTTTACCATCAAGTAATTTTTCAACTTGTTTTCTTAAACCTCTAATATTCTTTTCAACTGTTTCTTTAGCTATTATTTCTCTTTCAGCAGTTGGTCTAGGATCTCCAATTAATCCAGTAGCACCTCCAACTAATATAATTGGTTTACATCCATGTAAAGCAAGTCTCTTAGCAGTTACAAAAGAAGCATAATGTCCAATATGAAGGCTATCTGCTGTTGGATCTGTTCCAAGATAGAATGTAATATCACCTTTATTTAATCTCTCTTCAAGATCAGGACTACTAATATCCTTTACTACTCCTCTCCACTTTAATTCTTCAAAAAATGTCATAGTTTCTCTCTCCTTTCAAAAATAAAAAGGTGGTTACCAAAGGACTCCTAAGAGTGGTACCACCTTAATTTATACTCTTTACTATAACGCGTAACCATTAATTTCAAAACGTGTAATTCGCATTTATATATTTAATTAACTTCCACCAAATGTTAACTCTCTATATACTAATATATAAAACTACTTCTTCGTTTCTCTTCAATTAATATATAAATTCTAACATAAAATATTATATTTTGCAAGTATTTTATTCAGTACTATATATAGTACTAATTTATAATGGTATATGGATTTGTTTTAGTTCCTGTTCCTTTTACAAGAATAAATCTAAAGATAATTGACTACTTTCAGGCATTTGTTCAAGTACACC
The DNA here is from genome assembly GCA_934086775.1 of uncultured Bacilli bacterium. GTDB lineage: Bacteria > Bacillota_I > Bacilli_A > RF39 > UBA660 > CAG-628. Next base: position 69,060 of record CAKOIJ010000001.1, read on the forward strand.
TAGTCCTCTAAATTTATCTATGATTGCATCACTAAGTTTACCTCTAATTTGAAAGTCTTCAATACTTACAAATGCGCCTTTTTCTCTTTCTTCTACTATCTTTTTAGCAGCAACCTCTCCTAGTCCATCTATTGATATAAATGGTGGTATTAAACCAGTACCATCTTTATTTACTTTAAACATAGTTGAGTCGCTTTCCATTAAACTTATATTTTCAAAATGGAAACCTCTTTCTATCATTTCATTAGCCATCATTAAACTAGAGAGAACAGAGTCTTCTTTATTACTTCTATCAAAGCCTTTTGCCTCTAGTTCTTTAATTCTAGCTTTTACTGCTGCCTTGCCTTTTTTCATTGCATCAACATCAAAGTCGTGTTCTCTTATACTTAAGTAAACTCTATAATAGTTAATAGGATGGTATACTTTAAACCAAGCAACTCTTATACCGTTAATAACATAAGCAGCAGCGTGTGCTTTAGGAAACATGTACTTTATTTTTTCACATGATTTAATATACCACTCGGGTACACTATGTTCATTTAATAATGCTTTATATTCAACCCATTTATCGGGTTCTTTACCTACTTTCCCTTTACGAATAAATTCACTCATTTTAAATGATTGACCTTTATCAATACCCGAAGCTATGAAGTAGTTCATAATATCATCACGACATCCAATTACTTCTCCAAAAGAGCAAGTTTTGTTTAGAATTAAATCTCTTGCATTTCCATTCCAAACATCTGTACCATGAGAAAGCCCTGATACTTTAATTAATTCAGCAAATTTTGTTGGTCTTATTTCTTCAAGCATTCTTATAACAAAGTTAGTACCAAATTCAGGTACACCTAGTGTTCCTGTAGTACACATTATTTGTTCAGCTGTTACGCCTAGTGCTTCTGGACTTTTGAATAAACTTATAACTCCCCTATCATCAAGCGGAATATCATTTATATCTATTTTTATATCATCACTTAGATACTTAAGAACAGTTGGATCATCGTGTCCTAGAATATCTAACTTTAATACATTCTCTTCAATATCGTGGAATTCAAAGTGAGTAGTAAACCAAGCAGCCTCAGTATTTTCAGCAGGATATTGGTATGGTGTAAAGTCAAATACATCTTTATAGTCAGGAATGACTATAATACCACCAGGGTGTTGTCCGCTAGTTCTCTTAATCCCGGTAATACCAAGAGCTAATCTTTCTATTTCGGGTTTTCTCATAGTTATTCCTTTTTCTTCAGTATATCCTTTTACATAACCATATGCAGTTTTTTCAGCAATAGTAGAAACTGTTCCTGCACGATACACATTCATCTCTCCAAATAATACTTTTGTATAATTATGAGCTTCTGCTTGATATTCACCACTAAAGTTAAGGTCTATATCAGGAGTTTTATCAGCATTAAAACCAAGGAATGTTTCAAACGGAATATTTTGTCCTTGTCTCTTCATAAGAGTTCCACATTCACATTTTCTCTCAGGCATATCAAAACCAGAATCATAATCTTGTACTAATGGTTTACCATCTATTTCAAATATACTTTTTTTACAATTAGGACATACATAATGCGGTGGAAGTGGATTAACCTCAGTAATACCACAGAATGTTGCAACTAGAGAAGAGCCAACACTTCCTCTTGAACCTACAATATAACCATGTGCATTTGAGTTTTCTACAAGCCTTTGAGCTATCAAATAAATAACATCATACCCACCATTAATAATACCAGTAAGTTCTTTATCTAGTCTAGTTGAAATTATTTCAGGAAGTTCTTCTCCATATAATCTATGAGCATTACCATATACAGTATCTTTAATAATTTGTACAGAATTTTCCATTCTAGGTGGATTAAGCCCCGGTTTAACAACTTCAACAGTACCAAACATATCTGCTACTTTATTACTATTAGTTACAACTATTTCATAAGCTTTCTCTTCTCCTAAAAATGAAAATTCATTTAACATTTCATTAGTAGTCATTAAATATGCGTTTGGTATTGTCTTAATACTGGACTTGTGAAGCGGATGAAAAGCACCCCCAGGAAGTTTGGCAGTAACTAGTATTTCTCTATATATATTATCCTCAGGATCTAGTGTATGTACATCCCCAGTTGCTACAACCATCTTTCCTATCTTATCTGCACATCTAATTATTTTATTTATAATTAGATATAAATCACTTTTGCTAGAAACTTCACCACTTTCAACTTGATAATCTAAAATACTAGGTGGGTTAACTTCAATAAAATCATAGAACTTCATTAAATTCATTAATTCTTCTTCTGTATTTCTTTTAGCAGCTTCAAATATTTCACCACTTGCACAGCCAGAACCAAGTATTAAACCTTCTCTAAATTTAGTAAGTAAACTTTTTGGCGTTCTAGGAGTTTTATAAAAATACTTAGTAGTAGCATAACTAATAATTTGGAACATATTTCTAAGTCCAGTATTACTAGTGGCATAACATGTTATATGATAAGGCCTGTTACTTTTATAAACATTCTCAATGTCAACTAAATTTCTCAGATCACTTATTGTTTTAAAAGAACTGTCTAAATTACTTATCATTTTATGGAACACTAAAGCAGTGCCTTCAGCATCATAGTCTGCCCTGTGATGGCCACTTTCATCAAATACAACATTGTATCTTTTAACTAAAGCACTTAAATTATGCCTTGTTTGTTCTGGATACTGTGCCTTGCTTATTTCCATAGTATCTATTACTACATTGCTAAATTCCCCTAAATTATATTTCTTATATGCACTTTCCATAAAAGAAATATCAAATCTAGCATTCTGCGCTACCATGGGAGCATCTTTTATCCAATCTTTAAATCTTTTAACTACATTCTCTTCTGTATCTTTATCTTTAAGCATTTCATCTGTTATATTAGTTAAATTAATAATTTCACTTCTAAGTGGTGCTCCAGGATTAATTAATTCATCAAATCTTTCTGTTATAGTGCCGTTCTTAATCTTAACAGCGCCTATCTCTATCATCTGATCTCCTGCTGCAGCATTAAAACCAGTCGTTTCTGTATCAAAAACAACATACTCGCTATCCATTAAACTTAAGTCACTATCTTTATTAATTATTAAACTTTCATCATTAACTACATAAAGTTCGACTCCAAAATATACTTCTAAATCTCCTTTTGCTTTATATACTTTAGGGAAACATTGAATACCATTCTTGTCAGTTATTCCAACACCTCTCATACCAAAACCACTAACTTTTTTAAGAAGTTTTTTTGGTTCAATTAAACCATCCATTTGACTCATTGTAGTATGGGCATGCAACTCTACCCTTTTTACTGGAGCGTCATCAGTTCTTTTAACTGTTTCTCTATTAAATACCTCAATATTCCTAATGTTTAAAACAAGTTCTCCTTTGTAATTATCATGTTTAACATAACCATTCATCTTGTACCAAGAACCCTCTACCACTCTTTTCATTAACATCTTAGCAAGTTCTTTATCTTTAGTAAAAATGGTGGCAAATAAACTATCGGTATAATCACTTATCTTATACGAAATAATATTATATCCACTTGCTGTTTCTTTGAGTTCAACACCAAAAACAAAAACATTTACAGTAACGTCATTCATTTCAGCAATAATGTTTTTAATCTCTATTGTTTTTCCTTTTATTTCATTACCAAATATAATAGAACTTTCTTTTCTTTCTATTTTTTCACTTACGTAATCCTTGCTTTTTAAAAGTTCTTTACTTTCTTTACTTTTCTCTTCACTAATAATAGGAATCAATTCCATACCTAAATATCCCATTCTAGTCATAAAAAGCAACATTTTATCTTTTAAACTTTTAATTTTATCTACTTCAGTTTTATTAGAAACCTCTATTAAAATTTTCTTATCTTCAACTTTAATATCTTCGTCTTGAATACTCATAAGCATTGGACACTTTTCCTGATATTTATGGAATATATAAAGTACATAATTCTCAACCAAATCCATACTTTCGTGTTTAAAAAAATAATTAACTTTGCTTACATCTTTAAGCTTTTTACTATTTTCACATATATTTTCAAATAAAATGGTACTAATCATTTTATCTAGTTTAACATAAATACTCCAACTTCTATCACAAGTATTTACAATTACATTTTCAAGTTTAGCACCTAAAAATTCTTTTCTTTTGTCCTTATCAACTTCTATTTTATCAAAATATCTTTCTAACTTCTCATCCATTTGACTTACCTCGTAACTACATTATACATTATATTTTTGATAAATAAAAGCCTTTACTTTTAAATGAATTTACTCTGAGTATTTTAATAAATACAAATTTTATGACTTTCAAAAAAGCTAAATAGTTTTTATCTATTTAGCTTATCAAATTTGTTAAATTCATCATTATTTTTTAAGTCAGTTTCACCTAGTCTTTCTAATAATTCTTTTTGTTCTCTAGAAAGTCTACTTGGTAATAACAATTTAAGCACTATATAAAGATCTCCTGTTTTACCAGTTTTTCTACTAGGTAAACCCTTACCTTTAACTCTTAATACATCACCATTTTGGCTACATGATGGAACTTTAAGTTCTATTTCACCATCTATAGTTTTAATGTTCCTTACAGTACCAAGAGTACATTCTGAAATTGAAATAGGCATTTCAATATACAAATCATCATCTTTTCTTTTATATAATGGATGATTTTCTACTATGAACTCAATATATAAATCTCCATTTGGTCCACCGTTTTTACCAGCCTCGCCTTTACCACTCATTCTTACTCTTTCACCAGTAGCAACACCAGCAGGTACTTCTACAGAATATGTTTTTCTTTGTTTAACCTTTCCTTTACCGGAACATTCTCTACATTTAGTTTTAAAAACATAACCTTTGCCAGAACATTCACTACAAGTTGTTCTTGTTTGATATTGACCAAAAATGGTACTTTGAACTTTATTTACTACGCCTTTACCATTACATTCAGGACAAGTTTCTTTATCAAAACCGCCTTCTCCATTACAATTTTCACAAGGAGAAACAACATCAAGTGTTATATCTTTTTTAGCACCATGAGCAGAGTCCATAAAACTTATCTTCATTTCATATAAAAGATCAGATCCTCGTGTAGGGCTTGTTTTACTTCCTCTTCCCCCAAAAACATTTGACCAACTAAATGAGGAAAAATCATTACCACCAAACATATCTTCAAATATATCAGAAAAATCAAAACCACTAAAATCATATCCAGCACTTCCACCATTACTTCCAGAGTTATTAAATGCATTAAATCCGTATTTATCATATTTTGCTCTTTCAGTTGGATTAGATAGTACTGCGTAAGCTTCCTGTGCTTCTTTAAACTTTTCAGCCCCGCCTTCTTCCTTACAAACGTCAGGGTGATATTTTTTAGCTAATTTTCTAAAAGCACTTTTAATTTCTGCATCACTTGCATTTTTATCAACGCCAAGTACTTCATAGTAATCTCTTTTATTCATGTTAACTCCTTTTTAAGAATTGTAGGCTAGATTTTCTAGCCTACTTTCTTTCATTATTTTTCCTCAAAATTTGCTTCTTTTATATTATCATTTGATTTTTCTTCAGTAGTTTCAGTTCCTTCAGAATTAGCTTCGGCATTATTTTGTGCTGCTTTAGCTGCTTCTTCATAAACTCTTTGGCTTAAACTCATAGCTTTTTCAGTAAGTTTATCTTTAGCAGTTTTAATTGCTTCGATATCACTACCTTCGATTGCTTTTTTAGCTTCATCAATTAAAGAATTTATTTCAGTTTTTTCTTCTTCAGTTACTTTTTCTCCTAAATCTTTAATAGCCTTTTCAGCTGTAAAAATTATTTGTTCAGTCTCATTTTTAACTTCTGCCTCTTCTTTACGTTTTTGGTCTGCTTCCTTATTAGCTTCAGCATCTTTCATCATCTTATCAATTTCTTCATCTGTTAAATTAGTGCTTGAAGTTATAGTTATTTTTTGTTCTTTATTTGTACCTAAGTCTTTTGCTTTTACATTAACTATTCCATTAGCATCTATATCAAATGAAACTTCAATTTGAGGTACTCCTCTTGGTGCTGGTGGTATATCACTTAGTTGGAATCTTCCAAGAGTTTTATTATCAGCAGCCATTGGTCTTTCACCTTGTAAAATATGAATATCAACTGCAGGTTGATTATCTACGGCTGTTGAGAATACTTGACTTTTAGTTGTTGGAATTGTAGTATTTCTTGGAATTAATACAGTCATAACATTACCAAGTGTTTCAATACCTAAGCTAAGTGGTGTAACATCAAGTAATACTAAATCTTCAACTTCACCAGTTAAAACTCCACCTTGAATAGCAGCACCCATTGCAACTACTTCATCTGGGTTTACTTCTTTACTTGGTTCTTTACCAGTTTCTTTTCTAACTAACTCTTGAACACAAGGAATACGAGTTGATCCACCTACTAATAAAACTTTATCTAGTTCACTTGCTTTTAAATTTGCTTCTTTTAAAGCATCTTTTACTTGTTTAGTTGTGCTTTCTACTAAATCTCTAATTAAATCTTCAAATTTAGCTCTTGTTAATGTAACATCTAAGTGAAGTGGTCCGTTACTTCCTTGAGTTATAAATGGTAAACTAATATTAGTTGTAACAGCACTACTTAAATCTTTCTTAGCTTTTTCTGCAGCATCTTTTAATCTTTGAAGAGCTAGTTTATCTGTACTTAAATCTATACCATTTTGCTTTTTAAATTCTTCTACTAAGTAATCGATTATTCTTTGGTCGAAATCATCTCCTCCTAGTTTATTGTTACCAGCTGTAGCAAGTACTTCATACACTCCATCACCTATTTCTAGAACAGATACATCGAATGTTCCTCCACCTAAATCATATACTAATATTTTTTGATTCTTGTCTTGTTTATCAATACCATAAGCAATTGCTGCAGCAGTAGGTTCATTTATTATTCTTTCTACTTCTAAGCCTGCTACTTTACCAGCATCTTTTGTAGCTTGTCTTTGTGCATCATTAAAGTATGCTGGAACAGTAATAACTGCTTTTGTAACTTTATCATTTAAATATGCTTCAGCATCTTTCTTTAACTTCATAAGAATTTGGGCACTTACTTCTACTGATGTAACATCTTTTCCATTTACATGGAATTTATGGTCAGTTCCTATATATCTCTTGTTACTTCTTACAACGTCACTACTAGTAATAGCTTCGTTTTTAGCAACAGTACCTACTTTAATTTCTCCATTCTTATAACTTACTACACTTGGTGTAGTTCTTTCTCCTTCAGCGTTTGTAATAACGCTTGCTTTACCGCCTTCTAATACTGCAACACAAGAGTTTGTAGTACCAAGGTCTATTCCTATAATTTTACTCATAATTAATCATTCCTTTCATTTTTTTATTTTTTTAAAGTTTTAATTGCTTCCTTGATGATTTTTCTTCTAGAATTTTCATCAAGTTTATTAAGACTCACACATTTATTATATGAAACTACCTTGTCAATAATTTCTCTTCTAGAAAGTCCTTCTTTTTCAAGACATATTATGTAAGTCATAACATCAATCCTAGCATTGGATTCTAAAAAATCATAATCATATTGTTCTAAATCATTTATTTTAAAACGATTAGAAAGATAGACAGGAAACAATAGTTCCTTCATGATATCTTTTTTCTCCATTATTTATTTACCTTTACCATAGCAGTTCTAATTAACTTGCCTTTATAAGTATAGCCTTTCTTCAGAACTTCTAAAACTACATTTTCAGGTTTATTTTCATCGTGATCAGTTAAAACTGCTTCACTAACACTTGGATCAAATTCTTTACCCTCTAGGTCAAGTTCTTTAACTTCAAGTTTATCATACATAGTATTAAGTCTAGTATAAATCATTTTAAAACCTTCTAAGAATTTACTAACCTCATCAGATAAATCATTATCATCCATCATAATAGCTCTTTCAAAATCATCAGTTACTTCTAAAAGTTCTTTAATAATTTTTTCTCCATCATACTTAAACATATTAGATATTTCATTCTCTGTTCTGTTTCTATAATTAATAAATTCTGCTTGAGTTCTTTTGTTCTTATCTTCGAGTAAACTAATTTTTTCTTTTAATTCATTAATCAATTTATCATTTTTATTTTCTTTTTTATGTTTTTCTTTAGTTTTTACTTCTTCCTGCATCATCTTCACCTTTCTTCTCTATTTCTTCCTTTATATACTCTAAAAGATTTAATACCCTTTCATAGTCCATTCTTTTAGGTCCTATAATAGCAAGAGTTCCTTCCTTCCCAAGAGCTTTATATTTAGTTTTAATAACCGTAATATTATCATCTACTAGTGATTCCGTACCAATATATACCTTAACCTCTTCATCTGCCCCTTCAATTTTACTAACTATATCTTTGTTTTCAAATTTACTAATAATGTTTTTTACATCTTGGACTGTATTAAATTCTGGTTGTTTTAATATATTACTCTTTCCTTCCCAGTGAACATCTTTTTCAGTTTGAAAACTACTCAAAGCTTCATAAAATGCATTATATAAAACTTCATAGTTTTTAACATAATTTCCTATTATAGGTTTAATTTCAAATTCAAGTCTAGCACTCACTTCATTTATCGGTGTTCCTTTAAGCATCTTATTTAAAAGATCGCTTGTTTTGCTAACCTCTTTAGTTTCAACTTTAGAAGGAAGCACTACTACTTTATTTTCAACATGTCCTTTGTCAGTCACTACTATTGCAACTATTTTATTTTCATTAATAGGAATTACTTCTACTTTCTCAAGATTATTCTCTTTAGAAGAAGAACCTAGTACTATAGATGTATAATTTGTTATATCACTGATTATCTCTAAACTTTTAGTAATAGCGTCATTTAAATCTAAACTTTTATTAGAAAATATAGTTTGAAGTTTTAGCATATCTTCTCCATTAATCTTCTTAAGTTCCATTAAATTATCTACATAATATCTATAGCCTTTCTCTGAAGGAATTCTACCAGAAGAAATATGCTGTTTCTCTAAATATCCCATGTTCTCTAAAAGAAGCATATTATTCCTTAAAGTAGCACTCGAACATTTAAATTTTTTAGTAAGCATTTTACTTCCAATAGGTCTTGCAGTTTTAATATACTCAGTACATATGGCCTTTAAAAGTTCACTTAACTTATCATTTAACATATTTCCTCCTATATTAGCACTTCTATCTCAAAGTGCTAATATAATTATACTACCCTATATTAGCAATGTCAATACATGAGTGCTAAATTATTTTAAAATTTAAAAAGACTTCATTAAGAAGTCTTTCAAATTAATTATTCAATAATTTCAGTAACTTTACCAGCACCAACTGTTCTTCCACCTTCACGGATAGAGAATTCAGTTCCGTTTTCAATAGCAATCTTATTGATTAGTTCTACTGTAATAGAAACGTTATCACCAGGCATTACCATTTCAACTCCAGCAGGTAATTCAATTACACCAGTAACATCAGTTGTTCTGAAGTAGAATTGTGGTCTATAGTTACTAAAGAATGGAGTATGTCTTCCACCTTCTTCTTTAGATAGAACATAAACTTCTGCTTTGAATTTTTTATGAGGTGTAACTGTACCAGGTTTAGCAAGTACTTGTCCTCTTTCTACATCTTCTCTTCCGATACCACGTAGAAGAACACCAGCATTGTCTCCAGCTTCAGCAAAATCTAGTGACTTTCTGAACATTTCAATACCAGTAACAACTGTTTTCTTTGTATCTTTAAGTCCAACGATTTCAACTTCGTCATTTAATTTTAATATTCCTCTTTCAACACGTCCAGTAACAACTGTACCACGACCTGTGATTGTGAATACGTCTTCAATACTCATTAAGAATGGTTTTTCAGTATCTCTTACAGGAGTATCAATCCAGTTATCAACTGCATCCATTAATTCATCGATTGCAGCAACATACTTTTCGTCACCTTCAAGAGCCTTAAGAGCTGAACCTTTAATTACAGGAGTATTATCTCCATCAAATCCATATTCAGTTAATAATTCTCTGATTTCCATTTCTACTAAATCAAGTAATTCTGGATCATCAACCATATCACATTTGTTGATGAATACTACCATTTTAGGAACACCAACTTGTCTAGATAAAAGAATGTGTTCTCTTGTTTGAGGCATAGGTCCATCAGTTGCACTTACAACTAGGATAGCCCCGTCCATTTGAGCAGCACCTGTAATCATGTTTTTTACATAGTCTGCGTGTCCTGGACAGTCTACGTGAGCATAGTGACGTTTTTCAGTTTGATACTCAACGTGAGCTGTATTAATAGTAATACCTCTTTCTCTTTCTTCTGGAGCTTTATCGATATTAGCGTAATCTACGAATTCTCCTCCAAATTTTTCTGATTGTCTTTTGGTAATAGCAGCAGTTAATGTTGTTTTACCATGGTCTACGTGTCCAATTGTACCAATGTTAACATGTGGTTTTGAACGATCAAATTTTTCTCTTGCCATTTTAAATTTCCTCCTTTTTCTATATACATTATTATTTTACCTAATAGTTTAAACTTTTTCAAGTCTAAACTATTAAGTTTTACATTTTTTTAATTAGGCAACACTATTTTTCTTAATAATATCTTCAGCAATGTTTCTAGGTACTTCTTCATAGTGGTCAAATACCATTTGATATTGTCCTCTACCTTGAGTATTACTTCTTAATACTGTCATGTAACCAAACATTTCTGCTAAAGGTACCATTGCACCTATTTCTAGGTCTTTACCTCTTGATTCATTACCAAGTGGTCTTCCTCTTCTACTAGTTAAGTCTCCCATAACTGTTCCCATGAATTCTTCAGGAACTACAACAGATACTTTCATTATTGGTTCTAGTAAAACAGGTTTACATTTATTTTTAGCTTCTTTAAGTGCCATAGATGCAGCAATCTTAAATGCCATTTCGTTAGAGTCTACATCATGGTATGAACCATCAAATAATGTACACTTAACATCTATCATAGGATATCCAGCAAGTACTCCTCCAGCTAAAGCCTCTTGAAGTCCTTTATCAACAACACCAATGTATTCACGTGGTACTACACCACCAACAACAGCGTCAACGAATTCATATCCTTTATCTTTATTAGGTTCAAATTTAACCCAAACGTGTCCATATTGTCCACGTCCACCACTTTGCTTAATGTATTTACCTTCACAGTCAGCTGGTACTGTAAGAGTTTCTCTATAAGCAACTTGTGGTTTACCAACGTTACACTCAACATCAAATTCTCTTCTCATTCTATCAACTAGAACATCTAAGTGTAACTCACCCATTCCAGCTATAATAGTTTGACCAGTTTCATGATTTGTACTAGCTCTAAATGATGGGTCTTCTTTTGCTAACTTTTGAAGTGCAAGACTCATTTTTTCTTGATCTGCTTTTGATTTTGGTTCAATAGCAAGTTCAATAACTGGTTCTGGGAAAGTCATTTTTTCAAGTATAACTTTATTCTTTTCATCACACAAAGTGTCACCAGTAAATGTGTCTTTAAGTCCTACTGCAGCAGCAATTTCTCCAGCATAGACTTCAGTAATTTCCTTTCTTTGGTTAGCATGCATTTGTAAAATACGTCCAATTCTTTCTTTTTCTCCTTTAGAACTATTATATACATATGAACCACTCTTTAATGTTCCAGAGTATACTCTAAAGAATGTTAAGTTACCAACGAATGGATCGTTCATAACTTTGAATGCTAGTGCACTAAATGGTTCAGAGTCACTTGCTTTTCTTTCAATTGGATTATCATTCATATCAATTCCCTTTACTGGAGGGATATCTGTTGGAGCTGGTAAATAGTCAAGTACTGCATCAAGTGCAAGTTTTACACCTTTATTTCCTAAAGCAGTACCGCATAGTACTGGATAGAATTCTCCAGCTATAACACCTTTTCTTATAGCAGACTTAATTTCTTCAACACTAAGTTCATTTCCTTCTAAGTATTTTTCCATTAACTCATCATCAAACATACTAACTGTTTCAATAAGTTCCATACGTTTTTCTTCAGCAATACTCTTTAATTCAGCAGGAATTTCTATTTCAGTAGCATTTTCATGTTGATCCCCATCATAATGATATGCTTTCATAGTAACTAAGTCAATAATACCACTAAAGTTATCTTCAGCACCAATAGGCCATTCAATAGGTGCACTATTTTCACTTAGTCTATCTTTAATTGTTTCTAAGCTAAATTCAAAGTTAGCTCCCATTTTATCCATCTTATTAGCGAATATCATTCTTGGAACTTTCCATTCATTAGCTTGTCTCCAAACTTGTTCAGTTTGTGTTTCAACACCAGCTTGAGCATCAATAAGTGCAATTGCACCATCAAGTACTCTTAAACTACGAGAAACTTCAATAGTAAAGTCTACGTGTCCTGGTGTATCTATGATATTTAATCTATATCCTTTCCAATGTGCAGTAGTTGCAGCACTGGTAATTGTGATACCTCTTTCTTTTTCTTGTTCCATCCAGTCCATTTGTGATTCACCATCATGTGTTTCACCAATTTTATGTGTTATACCAGTATGGAAAAGTACACGCTCTGTAAAAGTAGTCTTACCAGCATCTATATGTGCCATAATACCAATGTTACGAAGCTTATCTAAAGATACATCACGTGCCATAAATATTTCTCCCTTCCTTTATTACCATCTATAATGAGCATAAGCTTTATTTGCTTCTGCCATTTTGTGAGTGTCCTCACGTTTTTTAACAGCACCACCAACACCGTTAGCAGCATCTATTATTTCATTAGCTAAATTTTCTGCCATACCTTTACCACTTCTATTTTTAGCATATTGTACTAACCAACGAAGTGCTAAAGTTTGCTTTCTCTCTTCTCTAACTTCAACTGGAACTTGATAGTTACCTCCACCGATACGTCTACTTCTAATTTCTAGTTGTGGTTCTATGTTTTTATAAGCTTTAGTAAAAACTTCTAATGGATCTTCTCCAGTTTTTTCATTAACTATGTTAAATGCTTCATATAAAATATTTTGAGCAGTACCTCTTTTACCACCAATCATAATTCTATTGATTAATTTAGTAACAACTTTACTATTAAACTTAGGATCTGCTAAAACTTCTCTTTTTTCAGCTTGTCTTTTACGCATAGTTTATTCTCCTTTCTTATTATTTATTTTTTGGTTTTTTAGTTCCGTATTTACTTCTACCTTGTCTTCTCTTATCAATACCTGCAGTATCTAGTGTACCACGAACAATATGATATCTTACTCCGATAAGGTCTTTAACACGTCCACCTCTTATTAATACTACACTGTGTTCTTGTAAGTTATGTCCTTCACCTGGAATATAACAAGTTACTTCATATCCGTTTGAAAGTCTTACACGAGCATATTTTCTTAATGCTGAGTTTGGTTTTTTAGGTGTTTTAGTACCAACACGAGTAC
>CAKOIJ010000002.1 GCA_934086775.1 uncultured Bacilli bacterium
TAATACTTTATCAAGTACATATAATCTAACTAATTATAGTCATACAGTAAACTTTAAGATGTACCTAGGAACAAGTGATTCATTCGATACTCTTACATCATCAGGATGGTATACAGTAGAAAGAGGAACAACACCAGGCAAAACTGCAGCAGATAGTTATAATAACTCTGTTTCCTTTATAGGAGGCGTAGGACTTATGTATTCAAGTGATTATGGATACGCCGTGCTTGCAAGTGATTGCGTTAGAACAACTATAACATTTAAATATAATGAAACAGCAGCATGTTATAATAACAATTGGTTATACCAAGGAAATAGCAAAAATCAATGGTTAATTAACCCTTCTGCTTCTGGCGCTAATTATGCTTTCAACCTTTTTAGAAACGGGTTTGTCAGCCTCAACGCCGACGGCGTGGCGAATGCTTTGGCTTCTAGCCCAGTAATGACTTTATCAAATGATGTACTTGTAAATGGATCTGGCACTAAAACTGATCCTTATGAGATAATAAATTAATAAGTGCAAGTAGTACAAAATCTTGCACTTTTGCATTTTAAAAAGATATTTGGTATAATTATCAGACGGAGGACTTATGAAAATAATTCTAATTGAAAATGTAAAGGGAACAGGCAAGAAAGATGAAATCAAAGAAGTAAAAGATGGATTTGGTACATTCTTAATAAAAAATAAAAAAGCTGTTCTATATTCTAATAAAAGTAAAGAAGTTTTAAATAATGAATTAAAAGAAAGAGAACTAGAATACAACTCTCTAGTTTCAGCATGCAAAGAAATAAAAACGAAATTAGAAAAAGAAGATTTAATATTTAATGTAAAATCTGGAAAAGACGGAAAAGTATTTGGAAGCATAAGTTCTAAAATGATAAGTGAGAAATTAAAAGAAAAAGGCTATGATGTAGACAAAAAGAAGATAGAAGCAGAAAACATAAATACATTAGGAAGCCACATAGTAAAAATAAACCTACATAAAGAAGTAGTTGCAAACTTAACTGTAACACTTAAGGGTGGTGAGTAACTTGGCAAGAGTTGAACCTCAAAATAAAGAAGCAGAAATGAATGCTATTGGCTGTGCATTTTTAAACAAAGAAGCACTAGACAAAGTGTGTGAAGAACTAACAAGTAACATGTTTTATGATAATAAAAATTCTAAAATATTTGAATGTCTTCAAAAATTAAGAGAAAAAGAAGTGCCTATTGATCTAACGACAGTATCAAACGAACTTGAAAAAACAGAAGGAAACTCAGTTAACAGTGAATACCTAACAGAAATACTTGATTTAGTTGCAACGCCAGCAAATGTAGACTATTATATTAACATAATATTTGAAAAATACATATTAAGGACTTTAATTAATAAATCTACGAATATAATAGAAGACTGCTACAACGAAAAAGAAGATTTGGATTCAATTGTTGAATCAGCAGAAAAAAGCATTCTAGAAGTTAACACAGGAAGACATATTAAAGAAATAAAATCAATTCAAGAAATATTAAACAAAGCACAGCAAGAACTAGAATTTCTTGCTAAAAATGGTGGGGATGTAACTGGAGTACCAACAGGTTTTATAGATTTAGATAGAAGAACAACGGGATTACATCCAAATGAGCTAATAATAATTGCAGGACGTCCAGGTATGGGTAAATCAGCCCTTGCAATTAACATGGCTACAAATATGACTATAAACCACAAAAAATCAGTGGCACTATTTAACCTAGAAATGGGAGCAACACAAATTGTAAACAGAATGTTTTCGTCAGTTGGACAAATTGACTCTCTTAAATTAAAAACAGGTAAAATGCAACATGAAGACTGGAAAAAATATAATGAAACACTAAGTTTGCTAGCAGATACAAAATTCTACATAGATGATACCCCAGGAATAACTGTTTCTGAAATGAGAAGAAAATGTAGAAGACTTAAAAATAGTGATAAAGGACTGGACTGTATAATTATTGACTATTTGCAATTAGTATCAAGTTCAAGCAAATATTCAGGACAAAGAACAAACGAGGTAAGTGAAGTATCAAGAGATTTAAAAAAACTAGCTATGGAATTAGAAGTACCAGTCATAGCCTTAGCGCAATTATCTCGTGGAGTTGAACAAAGAGAAGATAAACGTCCTTTAATGAGCGATTTAAAAGAATCAGGTTCAATCGAACAAGATGCAGATATCGTAATGTTTTTATATTGCGAAGATTATTATAAATTCAAATCAAAAGATAGACCAACACTTTCACCAACGGAATTAATAATAGCAAAACATAGAAGTGGAAGTACTGGAGTAATAGATTTAATGTTTGAAAGGAGTTATACTAATTTCAAAAATGTCTTAAGAAGTGAGGAAAATAACAATGAATAATAAAAGTATATATTGGGCTATAGTATCAATTATATTACTAAGTAGTCTAATATTTATACTAGGAACAGGTCGTAAAAGTCTTGAAAATGAACCAATGACTGTTTATGAAGTGTACCTAGATGGAAATTCTCTTGGAATAATCGAGGATGAAAAAGAACTTTATAGTTTAATTGACAAAGAGCAAGAAACTTTAAAAAAGAAATTTGGAGTAAACAAAATATATGCACCAATAGGTTTAGAAACTACTAAACTTCTAACATATAAAGGAGAAGTAGAAAAAGCATCAAGTGTATACGAAAAATTAAAAGACAAAGCGGAGTTTACTATAAAAGGTTATGAAGTAACTATTAACTATGATGAAAAAAACAACATAAAACTAAATGTACTTAAAAAAGAAGATTTTGATGAAGCAGTTGATAACACTATAAAAGCATTCGTTGATGAAAAACAATATGAAGCTTACTTAAATGGTAAACAAACAGAAATAAAAACTACAGGTTCAACTATTGAAAACGTAAAAATAGGCGAAGACATTAGTGTAAAAGAAAAATATCTTAATGCAAAAGCAGAAATATTTACAGACGTAAACACACTAAGTAAATACTTATTATTTGGAACAACTGAATCTCAAGGTACTCACATAGTTACTGGAGGAGAAACAATATCAGACATAGCGGATAAATACCAGTTAAGTACAAAAGAGTTTTTAATAGTTAACCCATCAATAACAGGAGAAAATGCTCTTTTATTTGCAGGTCAAACAGTAAACATAGGATTAATTAATCCTAAAATAAGTATAGTAGTAGAAAACACCCTAATAGAAGACAAAAATGTGGACTATAAAAGAGAAATAAAATATGATAAAAAATTAATGGTAGGTACTACTTACACAGAACAAAAAGGACAAGATGGTCTAAACAGGGTAAAATACTATACAGAAACAATAAATGGACAAATAACACAAGTTGTACCAATGTCATCTGAAGTTATAACACCAGTTGTAAATGAAGTAGTTATAAAAGGTGGTTTATCTAGTAACTATCTAGGAGATACAGGTGCATGGGCTTGGCCAACTAACCCAGGATACATGATAGTTTCTACATTTGGATATAGATGGGACCCTGTATATAAAAATCCTGATGGTTCTCCAAAACGTGAATTTCACAGAGGAATAGACATTTGTGGTACTGGTTTTGGATCTCCAATTTATGCAGCAAATTCAGGAACAGTTATAAAGGCAACATACCACTATGAAATGGGAAATGTAATATATATTGACCATGGGAAGGGATATGTTACAATATACATGCACATGACTAAATTTGCATCGAACATTAAAGTAGGATATGCAGTAGAAAAAGGAGAACAAATAGGATATATGGGTTCAACAGGTAAAAGTACTGGAACACACGTAGACTTCAGAGTAAAATATAATGATGAATACATTGACCCACTACTACTAAATTACAGATAATGAAAATAGCAGTATTAGGAAGTGGTTCAAAAGGAAACTCTACATATATAGATTTAGGAAATAAAAAGATCTTAATAGATGTAGGGTTTTCCTATAAACAAATCAAAGAAAAATTAAAAATAATAAATGTAGATCCAAAAGAAATATCTGCGGTATTAATAACACATGATCATAGTGACCATACATATGGTTTAAAAGTATTTCTAAAAGAAGTAAAACCAGATTTATTCATAACTCCTGAAGTTGAAAAAGAAGTACTTGGTTTCTCGTATGAAAAAAGTATATATCTAACTGATGAAAACTACTACTATGGTTCACTTTTCAAAACAATACCAACAAGTCATGATGCAATAACTTCTAACGGTTACCTAATAGAAAACAATGAAGAAAGTTTGGTATATATAACTGATACAGGTTATATAAATTTAAGGCATGTAACGTATTTAAAAAACAAAAATTACTATATAATAGAAAGTAATCACGATACAGAAAAACTAATAAAAGGACCTTATCCTGAATACTTACAAAGAAGAATACTTTCAGATAAGGGACACTTATCAAATGAATTATGTGCGGGTTATCTGAGCAGACTAATTGGAAAAGATACCAAAAAAGTAGTGTTGGCCCATTTATCTGAAACAAATAACACGGAAGAATTAGCGCTTACAACGAACAAAAGAATACTAAAAGAAAATGAAATAGATTTTAAAGACATAGTATGTGCTAGCGAAGAAAAGGTATTGATAATATGATAAAAATAGTATGTGTAGGAAAAATAAAAGAAAAATATTTATTTGATGCAATAAATGATTACTTAACGAGACTCACAAAATATCATAAAGTAGAAATTATAGAACTAAAAGATAGTGATATTCAAAAAGAAAAAGAAGCTATTCTAAGTGTAATAAATAAAAATGACTATATAATCAGTATGGCAATTGAAGGAAAAGAGTATTCATCTTTAGAATTACATTCTAAAATAGAAAATTTACTAATAAATGGAAAATCAAATATTACCTTTATAATTGGTGGAAGTGATGGAATACATAAAGAAATTAAAGAGATTTCAAATGAACTAATGTCTTTTTCAAAACTAACATTTCCACATGGAATATTTAGATTACTTCTATTAGAACAACTTTATAGAATTTTCAAAATAGAAAACGGGGAATCGTATCACAAATAGAAGTGCCTTAGGCACTTCTATTTCCTTTCTGTAAAATAATACTTAGTAATATAGAAAAAACTACATAAATATGTTATAATTATTACCGTAAGGGAATAAAATAATGGGAAAGATAAATAAAAAAAATACAATAAATTTAATTTTGTTAATACTAGGGTGTTTCTTATCAGCAATAACATTTAATATTTTATGTGCTCCACAAAACTATGTAACTGGAGGAGTAACAGGTATTGGTGTAATATTTGATTACTTATTTAACATACCAGTATCAAAAGTATTACTAATAGGAAACATATTACTATTAGTAATAGGAATACTTGTACTAGGTTTTAAAGGAACAGCGCCATCAATTTTAGGAACAATTGTCTATACACTAGCAATATATATAACAGAAGGAATAAACTCCAGCTTAAATATTAACTTAAATTCAGTATTCCTAGATGTTGTAGTAATTGGTATACTTTTTGGAGTAAGTAGCACTATGATATACCTAGCCGGATACTCATCTGGTGGTTCTGATATCTTAGCACTAATATTTAAAGAAAAATTTAAAATTCCAATGGGAAAGTCACATCTAATAATAAATGCAATTATTTTAACACTAGCAACATTTGTATTTGGAATAAGGATGTTAGTAATAGCCCTACTAATAAAATTTATTGAAAGCAGGCTAATAGATAACTTCCTAATAGGAATAAGTGATTCCAAAGTATTATTTATAAATACAAAAAATGAAGAAGAAATAAAAGATTACATAATTAACAAAGCAAAAAGTGGTGTTAGTGTAGTAGATGTAAAAAGTGGATACAAGAATGAAAAAATAAGTCTGCTAATGTGCGTAGTACCAACTGAAAGATATTTAAAACTTAAAGAAGAAATAATAAAAATTGATAAAAAAGCATTTATAACAGTGCTAGACTCATACGAAGTATATGGAGGGACAAACAGGTATAAATTGCCACTTCACGATTTAAGAATATAGAAGTATAATTTAATTAGGAGGTAAAAAATGAATTTAATAGAAGTAAAAAACGTTTATAAACAATATAAAAATGGTGTAACAGCATTATCTGATGTAAGCCTTTCAGTACCAAAAGGCTCTTTTGTCTTTATAATTGGTTCAACAGCATCAGGAAAAAGTACCCTAATAAAATTACTTTATAGACAAGAAAAACCTTCAAGAGGAGAAGTCTATGTAGGTGGAATAAATGTAGCAAAACTAAAAAATAGAAAAGTATACAAATTAAGAAGAAAACTGGGAATAGTATTTCAAGATTATAAGTTACTTCCAAATCTAACCGTTTATGAAAACGTTGCCTTTGCATTAGAAATATATGGATTACCTGAAAAATTAGTAAGGAAAAAAGTCATGAATGCAATTGAAAAGGTTGGATTAAAAGAAAAGTTTAGAAGTTATCCTGACGACTTATCAGGTGGAGAACAACAAAGAGTATCGATAGCAAGAGCAATAGTAAACAGTCCAAAAATATTAATATGTGATGAACCAACAGGTAACTTAGACCCAGCAACATCAATGGGAATAATGGAAATAATTAACAAAATAAATGAAGATGGAACAACAGTAATAATGGCAACACATGACAAAGATATAGTTAATGCATACAAAAAAAGAGTAATCAAAATCTCAAAAGGCATAGTAACTGGTGACAAAGAGAAAGGTGGTTACATAGAATGAACAAATTAAGAATAATTAAGAACAATATAAAAGATGCTTTCAAAAGTGTGTTTAGAAACTTTTCCTTAAGTGTAGCAAGTGTATCATGTATATCAATTACACTCGTTTTAGTAGCAGTTGCTATTTTGTTAAAAGAAAACGTAAATAACTTCACAAATGATATAGAAAAAGATGTAACAATAGTAGTATATATAACAAAAGAGAGCACTGAAGAAGACAAATCAGCTTTAAAAACTAAAATAGAATTATTAACTAATATAGATAATATAACATTTATGTCAAAAGAAGAAATAAAAAAAGAAATGAGCAAAGATTCAGAAGAAATAGGAAAAATACTTGATGAATATAATGAAGAAACTAATCCATTATTAGATGAATACCTAGTAAAAGTAAAAGATGCAGAGAAAATAAGTATAACAGCAAAAGAAATACAAAATATGGCTAATGTTTACCAGGTTAAATATGGAGAAGGAATGGTAGAAGAATTAGTTAAAATATTTGACATAGTAAAGAAAATTATGATTATTGTTGTTATAGCTCTAGTAGTAGTAACTGCTTTTCTAATAAGTAATACTATTAAAATATCAATAAATAGTAGAAAAAGACAAATAGAAATAATGAGGCTAGTAGGTGCATCTAATACATACATAAAACAGCCATTTTTTATAGAAGGTATAATACTAGGAATATTGGGTAGTATCCTTCCGATAATAGGTGTATCATATGGTTACATATATCTATATAATAAAATGAATGGAATACTATTCACAGAAGTAATAACATTAATAAATCCTGACAAAATATTACTATCTATAATACTAATAACATCCTCAATAGGTATAGTAGTAGGTGCGCTTGGATCAGCAAGAGCAGTAAGGAGGCATTTAAAAATATAATGAAAAAAACGAAAATACTAATTATATTATTGATGTCTTTCATAATAATATACCCTAGTTCATTAGAAGCTGCTAGAAGAACATATGGAGATTTACTAGATGAATTAGCTGCTCTAAAAAAAGAAAAACAAGACAAAGCAAATAAAAAAGCACTTACAGAAAAAGAATACAATAATGTATCAACGAACATTCAAGAAACTGACAACAAAATAAATGAATTAGATTTACAAATACAAGAAACAATAAAAAAAATAGAGGATTTAAATGTTCAAATAAATAATAAAAAGTCAGAAACAAAAAGTATTTTAGTATTTTTTCAAGTATCAAATGGAGAAAAATCATATCTAGAATACATATTTAAAGCAAAATCGTTTACAGACTTCATTCACAGAGTATCTGTAGTTGATGAATTAAGTAGATATAACAAAGAACTTATAAATGAAATGAATGATTTAATAAAACAAAACAACATATTACAAGAAGAACTAGAAAAACAAAAAAATGAAGAAGAAAAAGAAAGAAAAACGTTAAAAGGACAATTGAATAGTTTGGGAACACAAATAAATAAATTATATAATTTAGGACTAGATCTAGATGGGGAAATAAAAGATTTAGAAGAAGAAGTAACAAAATATAAAAACAGAGGTTGTAAAAAAAGAAGTGACATACTAGCTATATGTGGTAAAACTACAAACATCCCGTATGACACAGGTTTTATAAGGCCAGTACCTGGAGACATGATATCAAGTAGATATGGAATAAGGAAAAGCCCAATAACAGGTAAAATAGAAGGACATACTGGAACAGATATAGCGGTGGTAGGATCCAAAGAAGGTGCACCAATATATGCAGCAGCTGATGGTGTGGTTTATAAGAAATATAAAGTCAACTGTGGAGGACAAATGTTAGTTCTTCATCATAATATAAAAGGACAACCCTATACAACGATATATATGCATCTATTAAGTTTTGGGGATTATGATGTAGGAGATGTAGTATCAAAGTATGATATTATAGCTTATATGGGCGGAGGACCTACAACAGCAACAAAATTTGGAAATCCTGGTTCATATGATGGTTGTTCTACTAATACCCATCTTCATTTCACAATAGCTAAAGGACATATAAGTTTATCAGGATACAGAAATTATATAGTAAATCCAGAAAACTACGTATATTTCCCATACAGATTTTCAGGAAGAACGTGGTAAAATGTCATATACAAGTAATATAAAAAATGAAATTCTTAACTTAGAATACTCTGAAACAGAACTCATATCAGAATTATCAGCGATAGTAAATATAAGTGGTGAAATAACTAAAAATGAATTTTCTATATATACAGAAAACATAGGAGTATCCAGAAGAATATACAAATTAATAAAAGATTTATTTGGAGTAGAAGTAAACATAGAAAAAGAAGAAATAAATAGACTTAATAAAAACTATCTTCTTCACATAAAAGTAAAAGATGCAGAAAAAATACTAAAAGCACTAAACATAATAGATGAAAAAGGTAGAAGAAAATATAAACCTGATAAATTCTTATGTGAAAATGTTGAAGAAAAAAAATCTTATTTAAGGGGTGCTTTCCTAATATGTGGAAGCGTTAACGACCCAAAAACAAGTAGATATCATCTTGAATTTATAATAGACAATAAAATAATAGCTGAGTACATAAATGACTTATTAAATGAGCTTAACTTCAGTAGTAAAATACTAAAAAGAGAAAAACATTTCATGGTTTACATAAAAGAAAGTGAAAAAATAAGTGACTTTATAAAACTACTTAATGCTTATAATAATTTATTTTATTATGAAGATATAAGAATATATAGAGATCATAAAAATATGACTAATAGACTAAACAATTGTGAACAAGCCAATATAGATAAAATAGTTTTTTCTTCGAATGAACAATTAGAAAACATAAAAAAACTAAAAGAAAGAGAAGACTTCGATCTATTAGATGATAAAATAAAAGAAATATGCTTATATAAAGAAAAATATCCAGAAAGCTCTATGCAAGAACTTGCAGAAATAATGTCTATTGAAACAAATAATAAAATAACTAAAAGTGGTGTTAATCACAGATTTAGAAAAATTAAAGAAATGGTTAAAGATAAATAACCATTTCTTATTTTATTCTAGGATAAGGTTCTATAGTATTAGTAATTCCTAAAATATAATCTGTACTAGTATTATAATAAAAAGCTAGCTTTTTTAATAGTTCTAAAGGAATCCCTATCTTCTCAAGTTCATACTTACTGTAATTGCTTTGATCAATTTTAAAAAGTTCAGCAATATCTTTCTGCGTTAAATCTTTATCTTCTCTTAAATCTTTTAATCTATTCATTCTCTTCACCACTTTAATTATAAAATAGGTAATTTATAACTATTGACAATTAGGTAAATATTACCTATAGTTTATACTAGGTGATGATATGAAGAAGTATACTGCAATAATTACGATGTTGATAAGTTTCTTATTATTAACATTTTATTTAAAAATTACTAAAGAAGAAAATAATAAAGAAATATCTAACATAGAAAAGATGTTAGAAAAACCAGAAGGTATAGAAGCTTATACCTTAGATAATGAAAAAACTACAATATCTTATGAAAACTTAATTAACTATTATACTTTAGATAAAATAACATGTAAGAATGGAACTATTGCTACTTTTAATAAAATTGATAATTCAGTAAGTTTATCTAATATACATATGCCTGATTATTGTACAATGAACTTTACTGATAAAACATTATATTCACATTTAATGAAAGACAATAGTACTATAAAAACAAGGACGGACTTTAGCAGTACATATACAGAAACAAATACTAACACATTATTTAAAAGTACAGAAAGTATAGCAGGAAGCACACCTGTTACAGTATATTATTTTAGTGGAAATGCTAAAAATAACTGGGTTAAGTTTGCTGGTTACTACTGGAGAATAATAAGAACTAACCATGATGGAAGTGTGAGACTACTTTATTCAGGAACAAGTCCTGATACAACTGAGGGATATATAGGTACAAGTGCATTTAATACAGAATTTAATAGTCCTAAATATGTAGGATATATGTATGGAAGTGCAGATACTACATTAAATGAAGCAATAGCTAATACAAATAATAGTACAATAAAAACATATATAGATAACTGGTATAGTACAAACCTATCAAGTTACTCAAAATATATAAGTACAGAAGCAGTATACTGTAATGATAGAGAAGTAGAAGGTGGGACCTATAACACCGGGAATACGGAATTCTACTATGTTGCATACATAAGACTAAATACAAATAATCTGCCAAGTTATAATTGTGAAAACTCAAGAGATGCATTTTCGGTAAGTAACAGTGAAGCAATACTCAAATATTCGATAGGACTTATGACAGCAGATGAAATAACGTTTGCTGGAGGGTATAGATATACAAATTTATCTAGTCCATATACATGGTATTATACAAATAGTAAGGGTTCAAGTATAACAGAAAGTATCTACTGGTGGCTGGGGTCAGCAGATTACTGGGATGGTGATTCTGCTCGTTCGTGGCATGCGGACGGTTCTGGCTATCCTGGTTACCTCGGTGGCGGAGGTGTTAGATATTCGCTTGGTGTAAGACCAGTTATTAGCATTAAAGGAGATGTTATATATTCTTCAGGAAATGGAAGTGCTGAAAACCCATACACAATAAAAGAAGTATAATGTTAACAACTAAGCAATTATTAACACATAAAAAACTAATGTTGATAAATCTAGTTTTATCAACATTTTTCTTTACAAAATAAATTAAATAGTATAAAATACATACCAAAGGAGTAGTTGTATTATGGATAATAATGAAATACTATTTGTTAACGGTATAGTAAAAGAATTAATAAATTTCTCAAAAACTGAATACAAATTATTAGAAATATTAATTAATCTGGAAATTAAAGAAAAAGTAGATACTCCAGAATATGATGAAATAATAAAAAAATACAGATTTTTAGAAGAAGTAATTGATGGAGAAATAAATAAATTAAATACAAGTAAAAGAATAACTTTTGCTGATAACATAATAATGGGCCTCATGTATAAAATATGTGATGACCCTATTAAAGAAAGGAATATTGAAGCTTTAACTGTTCTTCGTCTTAATAAAAGAATAGATACTTTGCAAACTATAAAAACATCAAAAAACAAAGAGATAGATAAGCTAATAGAAACAATAAGACTATCTCAAGCATATGATATGATAAACTCAGTATTATATTACCTGCATGATTACTCGAATTTAGATAATAATAATGAATTAAAAAACAAACTAATAGAATATAAATACAATCTTTCCTACATAACATTTGTAACAGAAGGAGCAATGTTAAACATAAAATACAAAAAACCAGAAAAATTAGTTTTAATAGGTGAATATTATATGAAAAAATATGCTAAAAATTTTAGAAATATTACTTTTGAAGAAGATACTTATCTAAGTATATTAATAGATAAAATTAAAAGAATAATTAATTACACAGAAAAAGACTTGGAAGACATAGAAACTTTAGAAGAATTAGCCATATCACTAGCGCACATAAAAGCAGCATCATTAAGACTAGATGAAGAACTAATTAACAAAATTAATAAAAGTGTCGCAGCAAAAACAGAAAAAGTTGCTAGTCTTTTACAGAGTACTTTATATAGCGCTATAAAAGAAAAACATAATGTATACTACTTAAAAAAGGTTCTCTAAAAAAGAACCTTTTTATAATACCTGATCAACTAATCCATATTCTAAAGCTTCATCTGCATCTAAAAAATAATCTCTCTCAGTATCTTTAGTAATCTTACTTAAACTTTTACCAGTATTAAGAGATAAAATTTTGTTTATCTTCTTTTTAAGTTTAATAATTCTTTCAGCAGCAATTTTAATTTCGGTAGCTTGTCCACTTGCACCGCCAAGGGGTTGATGAATCATAACCTCACTATTTTTAAGTGCAATTCTCTTTCCCTTTTCCCCGCTACTTAAAAGGAAAGCTGCCATAGATGCACACATACCAACACAAATAGTAGAAACGTCACTTTCAATAAAATTCATAGTATCATAAATAGCCATTCCGGCCGTAACAGAACCACCAGGGCTGTTAATATATAGGTAAATATCGTCGTTGCTTAAACTACTAAGATAAAGAAGCTCACTAACAACTAAATTAGCAGTTTCATCAGTAATCTCACCACTCAAAAAAACAATCCTATCCTTAAGAAGCCTACTATAAATATCAAAAGCTTTATACATCCCATCTTCCTTATCAACAATTGTTGGAATAATCATATTAAATCACCTATAAATATATTTACGAAAAAAATAAAAAAATATACAAATAATAAGGCAAAAATCTAAAAATTTGATATAATATATATGAAAGTAGGTGCTATACATGAATAATGACATAATAGTAGATATTGAAAATGTAGGTTCGGTGGTACTAAAAGAAGGAACTACTATAGAAGAAATAATAAATAAACAAAATTTAGAAAATGAAATAATTGCAGCCTCGATAAATGGAGAAGTAGTCGAGCTAGATTATAAACTTTATGAAGATACAAAAATAAAACTAATAGACTTAAAAAATATAAATGGCGCTAGAATATATAGAAGTGGTCTTAAATTTCTCTATATAACTGCTGTAAAAGAATTATTTGGAAGTGGCACTAATGTTGAATTAAAACATTCATTAGATAAAGGAATATATACCAGAATAAATATGGATGTAAATGAAAAAACAATAAATGAAATAAAAAATAAAATGCTAGAACTATCAAAAGAAAATAAAAGAATAAAAAAAGTTCAGGTACCAAGAAAAGAAGCACTTAGCTACTTTAAAAATATCAAAGAAAATGAAAAAGCAAGTATCTATGAGCAAATGTCAGATGAAGTAGTAACACTTTATAAATTACTAGACTACTATAACTATTTTTATTCCCAAATGCCAGTCAGCACGAAAATATTAAATAAATTTGATTTAACTTTAACTAAAGATGGAGCAATAATTCTTGAATATCCAGAAAGAGAAAATTTGATTATTCCAAAATATACCCATATAGAAGGAGTATTAAACGTATTTAAATTATATTCAAATTGGTCAAAATTATTAGGTGTCAATTATGTAGGAGAAGTAAATGATATAGTAATAGATGGCAAAATAAAAGAATTTATTGAACTTAATGAAATTAAACAAAATAGTGATTTAAATAATGTGGCAAACACAATTGAAAACAATATTGACAAAATTAAAGTGGTCTTAATTGCGGGTCCATCTAGTTCAGGAAAAACAACAACCAGTAAAAAATTATCATTATACCTTAAAAATAAAGGAATAGACACATTTGTACTATCAACTGATGATTTCTTTTTAGAAAGAAAAGACACACCTAAAGATGAAAATGGTAACTACTTATTTGACATACCCGAAGCAATAGATATTAACCTATTTAATCAAAAATTAAATGATTTACTAAATAAAAAAGAATGTATGTTACCAACATATAATTTCCTAACTGGAGAAAAAGAATACAAAGGAAAACCAGTTAAAATAAAAGAAAATGAAATAATTATAATAGAAGGAATACATACATTAAATGAAAAATTAACTTCTAGTATAGATAGGAAAAATAAACTTAAAATATATATTAGTCCATTCACCCCACTGGGACTAGATAGACACAATCATGTATCAACCCTTGATATTAGGTTAATAAGAAGATTAGTAAGAGACTATAGAACAAGAGGTTATAGTGCTTCCGAAACTCTTAAAAATTGGCAAGTAGTAAGAAAGAGTGAAGAAAAATATATATTCCCTTACCAAAAAGAAGCAGACATAGTTTTAAATACAGCACTAATATACGAATTGGGTGTACTTAAAACTTATGCAGTACCACTATTATATTCAGTAAAAATGGATGATGAATATTATGGTGAAGCATTAAGAATAATTAACTTTTTAAGATATTTCTTAAACATTTCTGAAAGTGATGTTCCAAGTACTGCTGTATTAAGGGAGTTTATAGGTAATGGATATTTTGAATAAAAGGAGAAAAAGAATGATAAGAGTAGCGATTAATGGCTTTGGTAGAATAGGAAGATGTGCTTTAAGACAAATAATGGATAGAAAAGATATGGAAGTAGTAGGAATAAATGACTTAACAGACAGTTTAACGCTTGCCTATCTTTATAAATATGACTCTGTTCACAGAACACTAAATAGTAAAGTTGCATGTGAAGATGACTACATAGAAATAGATGGTAAAAAAATAAAAGTCTTTAGCGAAAGCGATCCAAATAAATTACCATGGGAAGAATTAAAAGTAGATATCGTACTTGAGTGTACTGGAGCTTTCACATCCAAAGAAAAAAGTATGGCTCACATAAACGCAGGTGCAAAAAAAGTTCTCATCAGTGCGCCAGCAAAAGACGAATGTAAGACAATAGTTTATGGAGTAAATGAAAAAATAATAGATAAAGAAGACATAGTATTAAGTGCAGCATCATGTACAACAAACTGCTTAGCACCTGTACTTAACTTACTAAATAAATGCTTTATAGTTGAAGCAGGATTTATGTCTACAGTTCATGCCATAACAAATGATCAAGAAACACTTGATATTCCACACAAAAAAGGAATAGAAAGTAGACGTGGAAGAGCAGCTTCACTTAACATTGTACCAACCTCAACTGGAGCTGCAAGTACTATAGGAAGAGTAATACCTGAATTAAATGGCAAATTAGAAGGAGCCTCATACAGAGTGCCAGTAGGAGACGGAAGTTTAATTGATTTAATGGTTAATGTAAAAAAATCAGTTACACCAGAAGAAGTAAATGACATGTTTAAAGGAAACGCATCTGATGTAATAAAAATAGTAAATGTTCCACTTGTAAGTTCAGACATAATAGGTACAACAGAAGGAGCAATTGTAGATGGATTACTTACAAAAACAATTAATACTAATGACTTACATATTATAAAAGTATCAGCTTGGTATGATAACGAGTGGGGTTACACTAGTCAAATGCTTAAAACAGCGCATTATTGGTGCAAAAAGTACTAAAAATGTGCTTTTTTAATTTGACTAAATTAGAATTAGGTAAAAAAACAGACTAAAATGGCATGAACAAAATGAAAAAATAAAAAAAGTATTAATAGAAAAATATTTAAATAATAGAGGGCAAAATTAAAATTAACCTAAAAAAATTATCAGTAAACTTTGTGTATATAAATGAATAAATTTAATTCAAAACAGAATATTAATAGTATAATAATTATAAGGTGAGTAAAATGCAAACACTAAAAGATATAAATTTAGAAAACAAAAAAGTGATACTAAGAGTAGACTATAATGTAAGTATTAAGGATGGTAAAGTAATAGATAATAATAGAATAAAAGCATCACTGGAAACAATAAATTATTTATTAGAAAAAAATGCTAAAATAATTATTATGTCCCATTTAGGCAAAGTAAAAACCAAAGAAGATTTAAATAACTCGTTATTGCCAGTAAAAGAAGAATTAGAAAAACTTCTTAACAAGAAAATTTACTTTAGCAGTAAATTAAAAGGAAAAGAACTGGAAGAATTAGTAAAAAACCTAAAAGAAAAGGACATATTACTTCTAGAAAACACAAGGTTCATGGACTATCCTGACAAATTAGAAAGTAACTCAAATGAAGAATTAGCTAAATACTGGGCATCTTTAGGAGAAGTATTCATACTAGATGCTTTTGCATCATGCCATCGAGAGCATACATCAACTTATGGAATAAGCAAATATTTACCACATGCAGTAGGGTTTCTAGTGTTAAAAGAAATAGAGGAATTAAAGAAAATAAAAAATGAAAATAAAACGCTTTTATTAGGAGGAGCGAAAGCAGAAGACAAAATAGGGGTAATAAAAAATCTATTACCTACAACAGAAAAAGTATTAATAGGAGGTAGAATGAGTGCAACTTTCCTAAAAAGTGAGAATATTAATGTTGGTAAAACATTAGTAGAGGATAACCTACTTGAAGAATGTAAAAAACTAATCAAAACAAGCAAAATAGTACTTCCTATAGATGTTATAACAGAAAATGGTATAAAAGAAATAGGACATATTAATAATGATGAAACAATATATGATATTGGACCTGAAACAATTAACATGTTTAAAAAAATGTTACATAATAGACCATTGATAATTATTAATGGAACTATGGGAAAATATGAAGATGATAATTATGAAAATGGTACAAAAGAATTGTTTAACTTTCTAAAACAAACAAAAAGTAAAGTAGTAGTTTTGGGTGGAGATGCAGGAGCAGCATCAAGAAAATATAACTTTACACCTAGTTACTTATCTACAGGTGGTGGAGCATCACTTGAATACCTAGAAGGAAAATCATTAAAACCTTTAGAAATAATGGAGGCAAAATGAAAACGATAATCCTAAATCATAAAAGTTATTTAAGTTATGAAGAAGTCAAAAAGTACAAAGAAGAAATAGAAAAAATAAAAACAAAAGAAAACATAGTTTTAATGCCAAACATTGCATATTTATCTATGTTTAATAATTCAAAACTAAATATAGGAAGTCAAAACTTTTATAGTTACAACTATGGTTCTTATACAGGAGAAATATGCTTAGAAAGTTTAAAAAGTATGAACATTAAATATACTTTGGTTGGACATCCAGAAAGATTACTTCTTAATTTAGATACATACATAAAAATAAAAGATAAATTGTTTAGAAGTTTAAATATGAAATTTCAAACAGTACTATGTATAGGTCATGATGAAAATATTAAAACAATTAAAAGAGAATTAAAATATTACTTAAGAAATATTGAATACGATTCTTTAAAAAATTTAATAATTGCCTACGAACCAGCAAATAAAATAGAAGGAGAAGTAGTTAACTTAAAAAATATACAAAACACATATAACTATATAAAAAAATATATAAATAAACATTTTGAAATTGATATTCCTATCATATATGGAGGTTCTGTAAACAAACTAAATATCAAT
Source organism: uncultured Bacilli bacterium (assembly GCA_934086775.1). Taxonomy (GTDB): domain Bacteria; phylum Bacillota_I; class Bacilli_A; order RF39; family UBA660; genus CAG-628. Next base: position 17,682 of record CAKOIJ010000002.1, read on the forward strand.
GATATTCTAAAAATAACGGATGGAGTATTAATAGGAAAAATCTCGTTAGACATAAATGAAGTAAAAGATATACTAAAAAATCTAGATTACTAGATTTTTTTGCATTTAATGAACAGAATTAATCACTTTGCACAAAAAATAATATTTTAACTAATTTTATTTTTATAATGAATTTATTAAAAAGAATAATGAAAGAGGAAACAAAATGAAGAAAAAAATTTTAGTAGTAGATGATAACAAAGTAATGGTTGAAATGTTGAAAGAGTTTTTTTCACAAAGTGGGAATATTGAAGTAGCAGGTACTGCATTTAATGGTGAGGAGGCATGGGAAAAAATAGAAAAAACAGATTATGATTGCATTTTACTAGACTTAATCATGCCAAAAAAAGATGGAATATATGTATTAGAAAAAATAAAAGAAAATAATTTAAAAAGAAATATAATAGTAATTACTAGTTACAACGAACAAGAAACAATTAGAAATGTAAGTGAATTTGGAGTAAGATACTTTGTATTAAAACCATTTGATCTAAAAGATTTAGAAAAAAGAATAATAGCTGTCTGTAAGGAAAGAAGTCCAGAGGTAATAGATTTAAAATTAAATGAATTACAAATTAAAATTTCTAAAATACTTCACGAACTAGGTATACCTTCACATATAAAAGGATACCAATACATAAGAGATGCAATTTCAATGGTTTATTCAAATGAAGGTTTAATAGGTGGAATAACTAAGGAATTATATCCAGAACTTAGTAAAAAATATAGTGCTAGTGTAACAAGAATAGAAAGAGCTATTAGACATGCAATAGAAGTATCTTGGAACCGAGGGGACTGGAACTTAATGGAAGAAATATTTGGCCATTCAGTTGACATAGATAAAGCAAAACCAACAAATTCAGAATTCATAGTAACAATTGCAGATAAAATAAGACTAGACAAAATAAAAATTAGCTAACTCTTTAAAAAAAATGAAACATGTGCTAGAATATATCTAGGTGAAAAGAATTAATGAAAAAAATTATATTATTAATATTAGATGGATATGGAATAAATAAAAGTGATTATGGAAATGCTATAAAAGAAGCGAAAACACCAGTGATGGACAAACTATTAGCAGTATATCCTCATTCAGAACTAGAGGCAAGTGGTTTAGAAGTTGGTCTTCCTAAAGGTCAAATGGGAAATTCAGAAGTTGGACATATGACCATAGGAAGTGGAAGAATAAATCCTCAGGCTTTATCATATATAAATGACAAAATAAAATCAAAAGAATTTTTTAAAAATGAACTACTTAACGAAACAATGGATTATGTTAATGAAAATAGTAGCACTCTTCATTTGATAGGTTTACTTTCAGATGGTGGGGTACATTCTAGTATAAATCATTTCTATGCAACACTAGCTGCAGCTAAACTTAAAAAAGTAGAAAAAGTAGTATTTCACTTTATTACAGATGGAAGAGATACTCCAAGGACTAATGGAATAAAATATGTAAATGATTTCATGGAAAAAGCAAAAAAACTTAATACAGGAGTAATAGGCACAATAAGTGGAAGATACTATGCAATGGATAGAGATAACAGATGGGAAAGAATAAAAAAAGCATATAATGCTATAGTTTATGAAAGTGGAAATGTATTTCCAAACGAAAACATATGCTTTAAAGAACACTATAAAAGAGATATAACAGATGAATTCATAAACCCAAGTATAATAAATCCTTCTTGTACTATAAAAGAAAAAGACGCAGTTATATTCATAAACTTTAGACCCGAAAGAATGAAAGAATTAATAGATGCTCTAACAGATCCTAATTTTAAAATGTTTAAAACAAAGCATTTTGAAAAAACTAAATTCATTTCACTATTTAAAATACACAAAAATGTACCATACGCCTTTGATGTAGAAAGACCAAAAGATACATTAGGAGAATATTTAGATGAACTTGAATTTAACCAAGCAAGAATAGCAGAAACAGAAAAATATGCTCATGTGACTCATTTCTTTGATGGAGAAAAAGACATAAATAGTCCAAGAATAGAAAAATTCTTAGTACCAAGTCCAAATGTACCGACATATGACATGAAACCAGAAATGAGTATAGGCGAAGTAACAGAAACTGCCTTAAAAGAAATGGAAAACGACTATGACTTCATACTAATTAATTTTGCAAACCCTGACATGGTAGGTCACACTGGAAATTACAAAGCAGTCGTAGATGCAATTGAAATAACAGATTTCTGCATGGGTAAAATATATGAAAAAGCAAAAAGTCAATTCTATGAACTATTAATAACAGCAGATCATGGTAATGCAGAAAAAATGCTTAATAAAGATGGAACTCCAATAACTAGCCACACAACTAGTAAAGTACCATTCATAATATGTAATGATGAATACAAATTAAAAGAAGAAGGTTCCTTAAAAGACATTGCACCTACTATAATAGACATGTACGAAATTAAAAAACCAACCGCTATGACCGGAGAAAGTTTAATAATAAAAAATGAAAACTAATGAACTTTATAATGTGCGTGAGTTACCTTTATCTAGCAATCTAGATTTAAGAAAAGCACAAATGAAAGTACTTGCTAATATAGAGTTAACTAATAAAGACAAAGTAATATTAGGTAGAGATAAAACGGTAAAACAAATAGGAAACTATATATTAAAAGAAGACCACGTCTATCGCTTAGTAGATGAAGAAACATATAACATATATCTAAAAAGTGGTTACATATACGGACATAACAGCACTGATGAATATGAAGAAAATGGTAAAACATATAATAACAATAAAGGAGTAGATTGGTACCTTGGAGGAGCTTCATTAAAATATGGAACTATTCTTCTAGAGTGCCCAGCATATAAAGAATACTTTACACCTAGTTATGATTTTGGCTGTCATTTGGCATTTAATCCAAATGTAAGACACATGAAATCTTCAGGTTACAAAAATCCTGTACCTTTAGAACTGGTAAAAGTAATTAACTTAAAAGAAGAAAATATCATGTATAACAAAAGGTGAAAATCATTCACCTTTTTTAAGTATATCCATTACATGACTACTCGTACCTAAAAACTCATATCTTTCGCAAACACTTAAATGGTATTTTAAATATAAATTAAACTCCTCTTCACTTAGATTATTAATATCTCTTCTAAAATAATCGGTAAGCCCATCTTGGCTAATAATTTTTACTCTCTTCAAATCACACATATCCTTATAATAATCGATATTTTCTAATCTAACAAAACTATATAAATCATCTTCTTTAGAAACAACCTTAAAATTATTATTAACCAAATCATTTTCAAAAGAATGAATAATATTTTTATCTAAAAAACCATGTTTAAAAATAGCATAATCATTCATATAATAACTAATAAAAATATACCCGTTTCCTTTTAAAACTCTTTTAGCCTCCATTAAAGCCTTAATTTTCTCTTCATCACTAATAAGATGATACATTGGTCCAAACAAAATAACCACATCGAAACTTTCATCACCGAATTTTCTCAAATCGGTAGCAGTTCCCAAAAAACTTGGAATATCAGGATAATTATTTCTAAGTACCATTAGATTATGTTTAACAAGTTCTACACTAGTAACATTATAACCTAAACTAAATAAATACCCAGAATATCTTCCTGTTCCAGCACCTACATCTAAAACCTTAGGGTTATTAAACTTCTTTAAATATTCTAAAATATAATATACAGCAGTATTAAATTCTACTATTCCATGTCTTCTAGTAAGCCTCTTATCTTCATTAAATTTATTATAATAATTAATTAAATTTTTCTCATTCATAATATCACTAGAAATATAATATCATAAATCTTGACTAAATAATATATTTTGTTATATACTTTACTTATTAAAAAGGAGATGAAATAATGAATAAATTTTATGTAACAACACCTATCTATTACCCAAGTGGTAAATTTCATATAGGAACAGCTTACACAACTTTGCTAGCAGATGTTCTTGCAAGATATAACAGACAAAAAGGAAAAGAAGTAAGGTTTCTAACTGGAATGGATGAACATGGTGAAAAAATTCAAAAAAAATCAGAAGAAGAAGGAATATCGCCACAAGAATATGTAGATAAAATGGCTAACTCTGCAAAAGAACTATGGAAAAAACTAAACATATCAAATGACGATTTCATTAGAACTACAGATGAAAGACATGTACTATCTGTATCAAAAGCATTTGAAATATTATATAATCAAGGAGACATATATTTAGGAAAATACAAGGGTAAATACTGTGTGCCTTGCGAAACATTCTACACTGAAAGTCAATTAGTAGATGGTAAATGTCCTAGTTGTATGAGAGAAGTTAAAGAAGTAGAAGAAGAAACATATTTCTTTAATATGAAAAAGTATGAAGAAAAATTAAAAAAATTCTATGAAGAAAATCCAGACTTCTTAGTTCCTGTTACAAAAAAGAATGAAATAATGAATAGTTTTGTAAATGTAGGAATAGAAGACCTATGCATATCAAGAACAACATTTAACTGGGGAATACCAGTACCAAATAACCCAAAACATGTCATGTATGTATGGCTTGATGCACTACTAAATTATGTAACAGCATTAGGATACTTAAGTGATGATGAAAGCTTACTAAACAAATTCTGGCCAGCAGATGTTCAAATAATTGGTAAAGACATATTAAGATTTCATGCAATATATTGGCCAATATTTCTAATGGCTCTTAATTTACCAATTTCTAAAAAATTATTTGTCCATGACTTCATAATGATGAGAGATGGCAAAATGAGCAAAAGTAAAGGTAACGTAATATATCCAGATGTACTTGCAGATGCATATGGTGTTGATGCAGTAAGATATACTATTCTTAAAAGTCTTCCTTATGGACAAGATGGAGAATTCACTCCAGAGTCATTTATAGAAAAATATAATACTGACCTATGTAATGATTTAGGAAATCTAGTGAATAGAACAATAGCAATGATTAATAAATATCAAGAAGGAATTATAAAACTATCAAATACAAAAACTACTTATGATGTTGAACTTAATGCTTATATTACAAATGAAATAAACTTATATGAAAAAGAAATGGAAAATATCAATATTCAAAATGCTATATCTCATATACTTAACATAGTTTCAAGAACAAATAAATATATTGATGAAACAAGTCCATGGGTACTCTATAAAGAAGAAAAATATGATGAATTAACAAGTGTTATGTTTAACTTATACGAAGCAATAAGAAAAGCAGCAATACTATTTGTACCTTTCATACCTGAAACAAGTTTAAACATATTTAATCAACTTGGGCTAAAAGAAAATCAAACAACATTTGAAAGTCTAACAAATTCAGTAGATCTAGAAAATAATAAAGTTATAGAAAAAGGAATTCCTTTGTTTAACAGATTAGATCCAAGTATAGAAGTAGATAGGCTTAAAGATTTAATGAAGAATTAAAAATTGGGTTGAAATATTTAAAATAAGTGGTAAAATATTAAATAGTTAAATGTTTTGATTAGGACACGACTAATAATAATTATTTACTAAGCGAATTGTGTATGGTGAAAGACAATTAAATAACTTATTAGTTACTACCTATGAACAGGACTCGAAAGATGTTCCCGGAGAAATTCTCCGTTATTCAAATAAAGTTAAAAATGGATGGTACCGTGTCAAGCACTCCTTTAAAGGGGTGCTTTTTCATTTAACAAAAAGAAAGGATGATAAAAATGATAAATATTAAAGAAAACGAAAAACTAAGTGTAATGAACCACTCATGTGCCCATTTACTAGCGCAAGCAGTTCAGCACTTATACCCAGATGCTAAGTTCTGGGTAGGACCAGTTATTGAAGAAGGCTTTTACTATGACATTGATTTAGGAGATAATGTCATAAAAGAAGAAGACCTAGAAAAAATAGAAAAAGAAATGAAAAAGATTTCTAAAGATGGAAAAAGAATAGTAAGACACGAACTTACTAAAGAGGAAGCTTTAGAAAGATTTAAAAATGATCCATATAAAATAGATTTAATTAGTAGAATGGATGAAAATAGCACTGTAATTAGCTGTTATACACAAGGAGACTTCACTGACCTTTGTAGAGGCCCTCATGTTGAAACAGTAAAAGAACTAAAATACTTTAAACTTCTAAAAGTAAGCGGAGCATACTGGAAAGGTGATTCAAAAAACAAAATGCTTCAAAGAATATATGGAGTATGCTTTGATAATGAAGAAGATTTAAACGTTTATCTCACAGAACTTGCAGAAGCTAAAGAAAGAGATCACAGAAAAATAGGTAAAGATTTATCAATATTTATGACTAGCGACTTAGTCGGTAAAGGAATGCCTTTATGGCTTCCTAATGGTGCTATTATAAGAAAACAACTAGAAAATTATATCTATGAAAAAGAAAGAAAAATGGGATACTTACATGTGTATACACCATGTGTTGGAACAACTGAACTATATAAAACAAGTGGACACTGGGATCACTATAAAGAAAATATGTTCCCAATGATGAAAGTAGACGATGAAGAATTTGTACTTCGTCCAATGAACTGCCCACATCATATGCTAATTTATGCAAATGACTTACACTCTTATAGAGACTTACCAATAAGAATAGGCGAATTTGCAACAGACTTTAGATATGAAGCTTCTGGTGCAGTAAAAGGTCTAGAAAGAGTAAGATGCATGTGTCAAAATGATGCTCACTTATTTGTAACTCCTGAACAAATAAAAGAAGAATTTAAAAAAGTAGTATCACTAATACTTGATGTATATAAAGACTTTGGTTTCAAAAACTATAGTTTCAGACTTTCATTAAGAGACCCAGAAGACAAAGAAAAATATTTTGATGACGATGAGATGTGGAATACTGCAGAAGACAAACTAAGGGAAGTATTAAATGAATATGGATGCTCATACAAAGAAGCAATTGGAGAAGCTGCATTTTATGGCCCTAAACTAGATGTTGAAGTAAAACCAGCAGTAGGACCAGAAGTAACGCTTTCTACTTGTCAATTAGACTTCTTACTTCCTAGAAGATTTGACTTATCATATATAGACAAAGATGGTTCAAAGAAAACTCCAGTAGTTATTCACCGCGCTATATTTGGAACATTTGATAGATTTACTGCATTCCTAATGGAAGAAACAAAAGGAGCTTTCCCACTATGGTTATGCCCAACTGAAGTTAATATAATTCCAGTAAACAATGACTATCACTTAGAATATGCAAAAGAAGTTTATAAAGACTTAGACGAGATGAATGTAAGAGTTAACCTAGATGATAGAAATGAAAAACTATCATACAAAATGAGAGAAAGTCAAACAAAGAAAAATCCTATAACATTAATATTAGGAGATAAAGAAGTAGAAAATAATACTATTAGCTATAGAAAATTTGGTAGTACTGAAACATATACTCTTCCAAAAGAAATATTTATAAAAACATTAAAAGAAGCTATTAGTACAAGAAAACAAAACATATAAGGTGGAATATTTCCATCTTTTTTAGAAAGTAGGAACTTATGACAAGATTAGATATAGAATTAGTAAATAGACAAATTTGTCAGACAAGAAGTAAAGCACAAATGGAAATAAAAAATTCCAATATTTTAGTAAACGGGAAAATAATTATAAAGCCTTCTTTTGATGTAAATATTGAAGATGTTATTACTCTTAACCATGAAGTACTAAAATATGTTTCCAGAGGCGGACTAAAATTAGAAAAAGCAATACTTGTATTCAAAATAAACTTAACTAATAAGATTATGCTAGACATTGGAGCGTCTACTGGAGGTTTTACTGACTGCGCACTAAATAATAAAATAAAAGAGGTAGTTTGTGTTGATGTAGGAAGTAATCAATTAGATGAAACAATTAGAAATAACGAAAAAGTACACGTATATGAAAATACTGATATAAGAAAATTTGATAACCCTCTTTTATCAAATATAGATATAGTGACAATAGATGTTTCATTTATCAGTGTAACAAAAATAGTAGATAAATTAAATATTATAAATGCAAAAGAAATAATTTGTCTAATAAAACCTCAATTTGAATGTGGGAAAACTATTGCTGATAAATATAAAGGAATAGTGCTTGATAAAGAAGTTCATGAAAAGGTAATAAAAAATGTCGTTAACTCCTTTAAAGAGATAAACTACAACTTAAAAAACATAACATTTAGTCCAGTAAAAGGTGGTAACGGAAATATAGAATACTTGGCATACTTTACAAAGGAAGAAATTAATAACACTATTAATTTTGAAGATTTAGTCAGTACTACTTTTAAAATAATGAAATAATTAACAAGATTTAATTAAAAAAGAGTCTCAACAAGAGACTTTTTAATTATCTAATAAATCTTCTATATTACATCCTAAAACTCTTGCTAATTTATATAATGTTTCGCCTTGTACCTTATTTATATCATTTCTTCTTTGCACATACATCTGAATTGAACGAAGTTTTACATCGGCTAATTTTGTTAGTTTACTTTGAGACAAACCACTTGCTTGTCTTGCTATTTTTAAATTTGAAATTTCTTTGTTATGAAAATATGTATTTGCAATATCAAAAAATTTAGTTATATCTGCTTCATGCAAGGATAAATACATGTTTAAGACTTCTTCTATTGGGAAGTACTTATTAATTTTATAAAAAGAATATCATTTTGCTTGTTGGTAATGCTTAAGTACAATAAAACCAAAACCATAATCATTATGAACTTTACTATTATGATAATAAGGCTTCTCAATAATATCTTTTAAACCATGATATATAATTATCTTTGACATACTATCCTCATTCGATTAATACAATCATATCGTTGTGATGATATAAAGCCGAGACGTTTCTGTATTAAATAATAATATTTCTAGATAAATCTACCACACTATAGTATAATATAAGAAAAGAGGAGGGTTAACAATGGAATATTTAGATGTTTATGATGGAAACAAAAAGAAGACAGGAAAAATTATAGTAAGGGGTGAAAAACCAAAAGAAAATGAACATATTTTATTATCAATAATTTTTATTAAAAATAGTGAAGGAAAATACTTAATTCAAAAAACATCAAAAGAAAAAGGCGGACATTATAGTTCTACTGGGGGACATGTCGGAAGTAATGAAGACTCTAAAACAACAATACTAAGAGAGTTAAAAGAAGAATTAGGTCTAATAGTTAATGGTGATGAAATCAAATATGTAGGAGACATTTTTTTAGGAATTCCAATTGCAGATGTATACTATTTGGAAAAAGACATTACTTTAAAAGATTTAAAATTACAAAAAGAAGAAGTTGATGAAGTTTCATATATGACTAAAGATGAAATACTAAATTTAATTGACAATGAAAACTTTACTAAGTCACACGGTAAAATACTAAAAAAATATTTTTAAAATTAATCCGTTGACAAATAGATACCATTGTTATAAAATAAAATTATCAAAACGAAGAAAAAGAGAAGTAAAATTATATTTTATTTAAGAGAGCTAACGGATGGTGAAAGTTAGTAATAAAAATAATTTGAATAACACTTTGGAGTGCTTTTCTGAAATTATAAAGTAGGGAAAGCCGTATAGATGCGTTAAATCTTAAAGTGATCTATTGATATAGATAAATTAGGTGGCACCGCGGAAGCAGTATTTCGTCCTTTTTTGGATAAATACTGCTTTTAATTTATAAGAAAGGATGGTAAATATGAATTACACATATTTAAAAGATTTATTTGAAAACGAAGAAAAATTAATAGGAAAAGAAATTACACTAAAAGGATGGATTAGAAATCATAGACCTCAAAAAGAATTTGGTTTTATAGATTTTTCTGATGGTACAAGTTTTAGACATTTACAAGTGGTGTATACAAGTGAAATAGAAAATTTTGAAGAACTCTCTAAATTACATAATGGTTCAAGTATTAAAGTGGTGGGAGAATATATTAAGTCAGAAGGTTCAGGTCAAGAATATGAATTGAAAGCAAAAATGATAGAACTAATAGAAGATTGTCCAGAAGATTATCCACTTCAACCAAAAAAACATAGCATGGAATTTCTAAGAAGCATTGCATATTTAAGACCTAGAGCTAATACTTTCCAAGCTGTATTCAGAGTAAGAAGTGTTGCAGCTTATGCAATACATAAGTATTTTAATGAAAATAATTATATATATGTTCATACACCTCTTTTAACAACAGCGGATTGTGAAGGTTCTGATCAAATGTTCAAAGTAACTACTTTGGATTTCGATAATTTGCCAAAAAAAGATGGGAAAGTCGATTTTAGTAAAGATTTATTTAATAAAAAAACTTTTATTACTGGTTCAGGCCAACTTCATGGAGAAACTTTTGCTCTTGCATTCAGCAAAATCTATACCTTTGGGCCAACATTTAGAACAGAAAACTCAAATACCAAAACGCATGCTAATGAATTTTGGATGATAGAACCTGAAATAGCCTTTGCAGACATTAATGACTTGATGGATATTGAAGAAGATTTCTTGAAATATATTGTTAAACATGTATTGGAGGAGTGCCCAAATGAAATTGAATTTTTTGACAAATTTGTAGAAAAAGGATTAAAAGAAAAACTTGAAAAAGTAGTAAATAGTAAATTCGTTAGAATAGATCATAAAGACGTAATAGATCTTTTAATTAACAGTGGCGAGAAGTTTGAGTTTACCCCATCATATGATGATGACATTGCAAAAGAACATGAAAAATGGCTTACAAAACACTTTAATGGACCAGTATTTGTTAAAAACTGGCCAAAAGATATAAAAGCTTATTATATGAAACTTAATGAAGATGGTAAAACTGTTGCAGCAGTTGATTTAGAAGTGCCAGGTTCTGGTGAACTTATGGGTGGTTCACAAAGAGAAGAAAAACTAGACATTTTATTAGCGCGTATGGAAGAACTTGGAATAGATAAAGAACCAATCGACTGGTATTTAAATTTAAGACGTTATGGAGGATGCATTCATTCAGGATTTGGAATGGGATTTGAAAGACTTATTATGTATCTAACAGGAATAGAAAATATTAGAGATGTAATAGCATACCCTAGAACTCCAAACAACTGTTTATATTAATAATAACCATAGCAAATTTATTGCTATGGTTTATTTAATAGTTTATTTTATAACAAAATCTTTTAATTTATTCATATTTGCTGTATAATATAAACATTAAAAAGCAAAAATAGGAGTTGATAACTATGTATAATTTTGATGAAGTAGAAAAAAAATGGCAAGAGTACTGGGAAAAACATCACACTTTTGAAGTGAAAAATGAAGGTAAAAATCCATATTACTTATTAGTTGAATTTCCATATCCAAGTGGTAGTGGCCTTCATGTAGGACATGTAAGAAGTTACACTGCTTTAGACTCAATGGCCAGAATGAAAAGAATGCAAGGATATAATGTATTGTTTCCTATGGGATTTGATGCTTTCGGAGCACCAGCAGAAGAATATGCTCTTAAAACACATACTCATCCCAAAGATGTCACTAAAGAATGTATAGATCACTTTAGAAATCAAATGAAAAGAATGGGCTTTGGTTTTGACTGGACAAGAGAATTTGCGACAACAGATCCGGATTATTACAAATGGACACAATGGCAATTCTTACAATTTTTTAAACATGGAATGGCTTATAAGGATACAGTACCGGTAAACTGGTGTCCAAAATGTAAAAGTGTATTATCTAATGAAGATGCAGCTGGCGGGGTATGTGAGAGATGCGGCACTGAAGTTATACAAAAGGAAAAAAGTCAGTGGATGCTTAAAATGAGTTCATATGCAGAAGATTTGCTTAAAGGTCTGGATGATACTCATTTTGCAGAAAAAGTTAAACTTGGTCAAATAAACTGGATAGGTAAATCAAGTGGAGTAGAACTTGATGTTAATATAGTTGGTGGAGGCAAGTTTAGCGTTTTCACAACTTGTATTGAAACAGTATACGGAATTACTTTCTTCGTAATTGCCCCTGATGGCAAATTAATAAAAGAATTAATGCCTAGAATTGAAAACAAAGAAGAAGTAGTAAAATACATAAACGAAACCGCAAAAAAATCAGACATGGATAGAACAGAACTTAACAAAGGAAAAACAGGTGTAGAATTAAAAGGATTAAAAGCAATAAATCCAGTTAACGGAAAAGAAGTTCCTATATTTATAGGTGACTTTGTATTAGGTGCATATGGCACAGGTGCTGTTATGGCTGTTCCTTCTCATGACCAAAGAGACTTTGAGTATGCTACAGTTCATAACATACCAATGATAAAAGTTATCGAAGGCAAAGATACTACTAATGAAGCATTTGAAAAAGGTGAGTACCTTGGTAAGGGATGCAAACTAATAAATTCAGAAGAATTTACTGGATTGACAGTAGAAGAAGCAAAAGAAAAAATAACTAAATACCTAGAAGAAAAAGGAATAGCAAAAAAAGTAAACAATTATAAAATGAGAGATTGGATATTCAGTAGACAAAGATTCTGGGGAGAACCAATACCAATGATAAATTGCCCAGAATGTGGATGGGTACCTATGGATGAAAAAGACTTACCTCTTTTACTTCCAGATGTTGCTGAATATGAACCAACTGAAACTGGAGAAAGTCCTCTTGCTAAAATATCTGAATGGGTTAACTGTAAATGTCCAAAATGTGGTAATGATGCTAAAAGAGAAACAGATACTATGCCACAGTGGGCTGGAAGTAGCTGGTATTTTCTAAGATTTATGGATGCCCATAACAATAAAGAATTTGCTAGTATGGAAGCAATGAAATACTGGAATAAAGTAAACTGGTACAATGGTGGAATGGAACACACTGCAAGACATCTATTATATGCAAGATTTTGGGTACAAATGCTTTATAACTTTGGTTTAGTTCCTAACAAAGAAATGATAGACATAAGAGTTAGTCACGGAATGATACTTGGTAACAATCATGAAAAAATGAGTAAAAGTAAAGGTAATGTAATAAATCCAGATGACATAGTTAAAGAAGTTGGAGCAGATGCTTTAAGAGTTTATGAAATGTTTATAGGTGATTACCAACAAGATGCAGTTTGGTCAACTGACTCTTTAAGAGGATGTAAAAGATTTTTAGACAAAATTGTTAGAATGGGTGAAAAAGTAGTAGAAAGTAATAAAATAAACGATGAGGTATTAATAAATAAAACGATTAAAAAAGTTACAGAAGACTTACTTACTCTTAAATATAACACAGCAGTTTCTTCATTAATGATTTTATCTAATGAACTAGATAAAAATGAAACAATTTCTAAAGAAGAATACAGAATATTACTAACATTACTTAACCCGGTAGCGCCTCACATAACAGAAGAGCTAAATGAAAAATATAATTTAGGTAAACCAATATGTGAAAGTGAATGGCCAAAATATGATGAAAGTAAAATAGTAGAAAAAACTGCGAAAATTGCTGTACAAGTAAATGGTAAACTGAGAAGTACAATCGAAGTGGAAGCAGACACTCCAAAAGAAGAATTAATAAAACTTTCTAAAGAACTAGACAATGTAAAAAAACATATTGATGGAATGACTATAATTAAAGAAATAGTAGTGCCTAATAAAATTGTTAACATTGTAGTTAAATAGAAACAATTATTTAAAAGGATAAATTAACTTTTATTCTTTTTATTTAACTATTAAGCAGCAATAAGTTTTAAAAAAACTTGATTTTGCCATAAGTTATGCTAAAATTGTAATCAAAGAAGGAAATAATATGATTAAAAGAATAGAAAAAAATAACAAAATATTTAAAAGTAGTGAATTTCAAAAAGATAAACATAAATTTTTTAGAATACTACAAAATTTGAGTAGTGAAAATTTAGAACTTTACAGTGATGAAGAGAACTATGTGTTATGTAGAAGCGAAAAACAGTTATCTACTTGGATATGGACAAAAGATAATTTTGATAGACACTTATTGCCAGAAATAGAAAGCGCTATAGATAAATATAGATTAGATTTTGATACTAGATTTACCTGTAAAAAAGAATTATATAATTTATTAAAACAAGATGACTACAAGTACTTAGGAAATTATTATTTTGAAATGGGATATCTAGTATGCTACGAAACAATTAAGCCAAAAAAAGTTGATGGTAAGTCCGCTTTAGCAAAAATAAGTGATATATATGTGTTGACGTAATTCGCTTATAATGAATCTAGAGAAATAAATGGAAAAGAAATCATATGCCTAATAAAACCACAATTTGAATGTGGTAAAGAAGTAGCAGATAAATATAAGGGAATAACATTAAATAAGGAAGTGCACGAAGAAGTAATAAAAAACGTAATAAATGAATTTAAAAAAATCAACTACTACTTAAATCAAATTACTTCGTCTCCAATAACAGGAGGAAATGGTAACATAGAATACTTAGTATATTTAACTAGTGAAAATAAAAATTCAAAAATAAATATAAAAGATTTAGTAGAAAAAACTTTCGAAAAATTAAAATCAAAGGAGTAAAAAATGAAATATTTAGGGTCAAAAATAATAGAAACAGAAAGAACAAAGTTAAGACCAACAATCGAATCAGACTTAATCACACTATGGAAAATGTTAGGAGATAAAGAACTTTCTAAATACTATTTAGTAGGAAAATATAATGAAGATTGGGAACAAGAGAAAAAATGGCAATATAAAAAATTAGAAAATGCGTTAAATATGAATGTCTTCCAGTGGACAATAGTTTTAAAGGAAACTGGGGAAGTAATCGGCCAAATTTGCTGCCAAAACATAACAGATAAACCAGACACCATAAGAGACTTAGGATGGTTTATAGATAGAAAATATCAAGGGAAGGGCTTAGGTAGCGAAGTATCAAAAGCAGTAGTCGACTATATGTTTGAAGAGGTAGAAATAGATAAAATTGAGACGTCTGCTGCTGTAATTAACCCAGCATCTTGGAAACTAATGGAAAAAATGAACTTTAACAAAACAGGAAAATCTATAAATACCAAATACACTTTCCTAAATGAAGAAATAAAATGCGTATGCTATGAAATTACAAGAGATGAGTACATAAATAGAAAGCATCTAAAAAAATGATATAGTGCTAAGAGGGGAAAATTAGATTGATGTTCAGAAGAGAATTACTACAAAAGCATAAAATATTATATTATTTAAGTGATTATAATTTTTATTTAATTTTTTGGTATAACAATTATATGGTATCTTAAGATACCATATTACCTTTAAATATTATGTATCAATACATTAATTTATGATTTTCTCCCGAAATTGAAAACAAATTTTTTACAAAAATTAATCATTAAAAATGGCAAAAACATGTGAAAAAACATTTGACAAACAGGAAAATATATGATACTCTTTAAACAGAAAAGGCGAAAATAAATCATAATATGATATTTGCAGTTTAAGTTGCGCAAATGTTATTGTGAATTTTGATTAGTGTTAATCATTAAATACATTAATATTAGAGATTTAGATTGAGATATCATAATTATATGATGTCTCTTCTTTTGGATATTAAACAATATTTGTAGTTAAAGTTGCACAAATAATTAATATCGCAAATATAATATTAATGTTTTTATTAGATTTGCATAAATATTTGATGAGTTTGATTGGGAATATTGCGAGAGACAATATTCCCTTTTCAAATATTAGAAGGAGGAAACTTATGAAAAAAGCAATTATTGCTATTAGTGGAGGAATTGATAGTGCAGTTGTAGCGGCTTTAGCAAAAAAAGAGGGGTATGATTTATATTTTTTAACTGTAGATTATGGTCAAAAGAATATAAAAAAAGAGTTACAGAACTCAAAGGCATTAGCAAAAAAATTTGGAGTTGTGGAACATAAAATTATTGATATGAAATGGTTGGGAGATTTAGGCAATTCAATAACAACAGACATTAATATTCATTTTGAAAACGTATCGGACGATTTTATATATGTTCCATATAGAAACACGTGCATTATATCAGCATGTGTAGCATGGGCTGAAACAATAGATGCCGATGTAATATATACTGGTAGTGATGGGGGACCATTTGTGTGTCCTGATAATAGCCCAGAATATTACAAGAGTATAAATGACCTTGTTTCGATGTCAACAAAACTAAACACAAAAATTAAAGTAGTTGCACCACTTAATTACAGCGATAAGGCAGATATCATAAAAAAAGGATTAGAATTGAATTTACCATTTGAAAACACTTGGAGTTGCGTTGTAAGAGATGATAAGGCTTGTGGTATTTGTAAACCATGTAGAGACAGAATAGAAGGATTCAAAAAAGTAGGAGTAAATGATCCTATAGAATACCTTGAAGGAGGAAAATAAATGAAAAGTAAAGAAACAACAAATCAATTTTATTCAAAAATATTTCTTTTTATATCCATACTATTTGTAGCGTGTATACTAATATCCAATATACTCGCTTCAAAGATAATAAATATATTTGGTTTTTCGATGACTGGAGGAGTACTAGTATTTCCTATAACATATATTTTAGGAGATGTAATTACAGAAATTTATGGCTACAAGAATTCAAAAAAAATCATTATTTATGGATTTATCTGTAATTTACTAATGGTATTATTATTTGCACTTGCAATAAAGCTTCCTTACCCAGATTACTGGCAAAATCAAGAAGCATTTATATCAATATTAAGTAATACACCAAGATTACTATTGGCTTCTTTTATAGGATATTTAGTTGGTGGTTTATCGAACTCATATATTATGGAATACATAAAAAACAACTCTAAAATTAAACATTTATGGTTCAGAACAATACTTTCAACTATAGTTGGTGAAAGCCTAGATACCTTTATATTCTTAATGATAGGATTTTATGGCACAATGAAAACAAACAACTTATTGCCTATGATTTTTTATCAATCTTTAGCTAAAATATTGTATGAAACTTTATTTACGCCAATCACATACAAAGTAATCACATACATTAAAAAGAAAGAAAAAAGCTTGAATTATGTACACTAAAAAATGGTGATAATATGAAGAAGGAAAAAAAGAAATACAAAATAAGTGTAGTTATATGTGTGGCAGATGATTTGAGAATAAAAAATATGTTAGACAGCATTAATGAACATTGTGAGGTACTAATAGTTCTTAATGGGGCTACGCATCAATTAAAAGAAATCATAAATTGCTATGACTCAATGGATAGATTTGAATTAAACACAATTGAAATCGAAGAAAGAAATCTTAGTAAAGCTCGTAATTTAGGAATGATAAATGCAAAATACGATAAAGTAGTATTTTATGATAGTGATTGTATTATGACAAAAAATGCTTTGCAAAACTATGATAAATATTTAGACAAATATTTATTAGTTGATGGTCAAGTAAATTTTAAAAGTGATAATTTTCAAAGCAAAATAATTAGTGTCCAAAGATCAATGGGGTTGCCAGGATACGCATTATGTCCATCAATAGGAATAAACAAAAAAATAAAAGACAAAATAGAATATTATTTTGATGAAGATATAAAATGGATAGAAGATTCAGAACTAAATGTACGTGTTCAAAACAAAAACATTAAAATAGGCTTTATAAATGATTTAACTTGTATCCACGATAATTTGACATTTAGACAAGATTTAAAATCTGCTTATAGATATGGTACAGGTGTTAAAACAGCAAGTAGAAAAGGACTTCATAAAAAAAGTCCTAATGCAAATTGGAATTTAATAATTCCTTGTGTAAAAAAGAATATTTTAACTGGGGTTTATTGTATATTATGGAATATAGTATATTGTGTAGGTTATTACACAAGTTAGGGAGGTAAAATGAAAGTTTTAGGATTAAATGGATGGACAGAAAGAGGACACGATGGTGGAGCTAGTTTAATTGTGGATGGCAAATTATTGTTTTCTATAGAAGAAGAAAAATTAATTGGAAAACGTCATGCCTACGATACTTTACCATTAGAATCAATAAAAGCATGTTTAAATGCGGGTAACATAACATTAGATGATATTGACAGATTTGTCATAGGTTGGGATTTTGAAAAAATTTATAAAATGCTTGGGAAAGAATTTTTAACTAAAGAGGAAGTATCTAAAATTTTGTTTAATAATAACAAATATGCAAATAAATTAGAATACTTAGAGCATCATAAAGCACATGCTTATAGTGCATTTATACCATCAAATTACGAAAAAGCGCTTGTATTAATTGTAGATGGACAGGGTGAATATATGGGAACAACTTTATATTTGGCCGATAGAAACAAAAATGACTTGAAATTAATGATGGAAACACCGGTATCAATTGGATACTTTTATGCCGGAATTACAAAACAAATTGGTTTTAAAAGTGGAGAAGAAGGAAAGACTATGGGACTTGCTTCGTATGGAGAGCCTATATATGCAGATGAATTAAGAAAACTAATATATTTAAAAGAAGATGGAAGTATAGGATGTGTATTTCATATAGATAAAATTAGCAAAGATGAAGAAGATGCAACACTTCAAAAATGGGAAAAATTATTATCAAAAATTATACCAAAAAGAGAAGGAAAAATAATTAATATAACTGAAGATATAATACCATATGCAAATCTAGCACGCTCTGCCCAAAAAGTAATAGAGGAATTGATGACTGGAATAATAAAAAAATACGTTAAAGAAACTGGTGTTCATAACGTTTGCATAGCAGGAGGTGTGGGTCTTAATTGTCCTACTTCAACTGCCGTTGAAAAATTAAAAGAAGTAGATGGAGTATTTATACAACCTGCAGCAAATGATGGAGGTATATCATTAGGTGCCGCAATTCAAGGTGCACTTGATCTTGGAGATAATGTAAATATTGAAATGATACCTTATCTAGGAAATAAATTTTCTCAAGAAATAATTGAAAGTGAACTTCAAAAGAAAAATTATGAATACAAAGTATATGACAATATAGAAAAAATAATTGCAGAATTAATTTATGAAGGAAAAATAGTAGCAAATTACCAAGGACGCTTAGAACTAGGACCAAGAGCTTTAGGTAATCGTAGTCTGCTAGCAAGCCCTGAAAAATATGAAACTTTAGTTAGAATGAATGAACTAAAAGGAAGAGAAGTTTGGAGACCTCTAGCACCTGCAGTTTTATATGACAAGCAAGAAATGGTGTTTGATTCAAATATATTTTCACCTCATATGACAAAAAACTTTAATGTGTTAAATGAAATGAAAGATAAATTAGAGGCAATTACTCACGTTGATGGTACAGCGCGTATTCAATCAGTTACGAAAAAATATAATGAATTATTTTATAATATAATAAATGAATTTTACAAATTATCAGGTATTCCAGTAGTTATAAATACATCCTTTAATGTAAAAGGAGAGCCAATTGTTAATACTCCAAGCGAAGCAATAGATAGTTTTGAAAGAATGAATTTAGACTATTTATCAATAGGAAGATGTTTAGTTAAAAAGAAATGAGAATAAGAAATGATAAAAGAAATAATAGATAATAAACAATGGGATGATGAAATATCTAAATCGGAAGATTGTACATTTTATCAATCTTCAAATAACAGAGGATTATGTGAATTTAATGGAGCAAAAACTTATTGTATAAAATACCAAGGTGAAGAATCCAAAATACTTGCAATGGTTGCAGTGTACCCAAGTTTTATTAGTATACCTTTTGGACCAATAATATATGGAAAACAAGATGAAAAAGAGTTATTAAATTTCCTAAACATAGTTCGAAGAAAATTTAGATTGCCAGTAAAGTTTTGCCTTTTTAATGAAAAAATTGATAACTATAGTTGGATTCAAAATAATGCTAGAAATGTTTGGAATTTCACAACAGCGTTGTTAAATGTTGATTCTGACATTGATACTATAAAAGCAAGATTTAATCAAAATAGAAGAAGAATAATTAGAAAGGCACTTGTTAATTTAAAAGATTCTATTATAAGTATGGATAAAAATAATGCAGAATTATTTTACAAAATGTATAGTGAAAGATTATATACAACACATGGAGAGGTAGACTTCACTTCAAATGAATTGCTAAATATGTTAAGAAACGAAAATGTAAATTTATATATGTGTATTTTAAATAGTAAACCCATAGCGGGGATAGTCACATTTAAATTTAATGATACATTGATTACTAGGTATAATTGTACGGATACTAAATATCTTTCATTAAATCCAAATTCATATTTAGATTATTACTTAATTAATAAAGGGATTAAAGATCCAAATCTAAAATACTATGATTTCAGTGGAATATCAGAAGAAACTTCCAATGAAACAAAGCTAAAAAATATAGATAGATATAAATATTCATATGGACCTAATTTAATAAAAAAATATAATTGGTATATGTTTTAAAAATTAAATATGCAATAAAATAGAAAGTAATATTTGATTGGTATTGCTTTTTATTTTTATTAATAAATCTATATTATTAATTTTCATTGTATAAAAACAAATATATATTGAGATAAAATGGTATTTAAAAAGTATACTAAGTGAACAATCATCACAAGTGTAATTAATTTTATACAAAGCATTGACTTTGTGTACTTTATATGGTATAATTTTAAACAGTTAAGGGGGAAATGAAAAAATGATTAAATTAGACAAAAATCCTAATCCTACTAAAGATCAACACTTTATGGTAGATAAGGAAATGTTAGAATTAATTTATGATTCAGCAAATATTCAAGATGGTGAATCAATTGTTGAAATAGGTGGAGGAGCTGGTGCATTAACTGATTATTTAGTACAAGGTAATAACCACGTTACAGTAATTGAAAAAGATCCATATTATGCAGCATTATTAAAAAGCAAGTATGCTAGTAAAAATAATGTTGAGGTTATAGAGGGAGACGCTTTACAATTTAACTACCAAAATTATGATAGATTGGTAGCTAATCTTCCATATACAATTACTGAATCATTTTTAATTAATTTAGCAAGTACAGGTGCTTTAGATTATAATCCGAATAGTAAAGATGGTTCTTTATTAAAAAGTGTAACACTAGTTTTATCTCAAAACTCAACGAGAAAAATGTCGGCTCCAGTTCAGATAACAGAAGGAAAATCAAGACACATAAACCAAGAATTTGGAATTATGAGTATGATTTGCAAAGTGTTTTGTGATTTAGATATCATCTCTGCTATTCCAAGCGAGGCATTTTATCCTGCACCCGCTGTGACATCTTTTGTAGTTAATTTAACACCAAAAAAAGAAAAAACAACGGTCGATAGAATTATCCGTGAAATGTTAATGGATAAAAAATCAACGCGTTCATCTATTAAAAGAATTTATCAATTAATGCTTACTCGAGGGGAAATTTATAAATTAAATAAACACAAAAATAATTTTACAAAATCAATGAGTGGAAGTTTTACCTCAAAACTAATTGAAGATAGCAATGTTTATGATTTAAATCACGCACAAATATCACAATTAGTTCAAGATTTAATTAGAAATGATATATCAATTAAATCAAAAAATGCTGGGCGCACAAATTCTTACAGAGAAGATGATTACACAAGATATTTTGAGGGTAATACCTTTGTATATAATTCTGACGATTTAATTGATGAATACGATGATGAATATGAACAAGAGCAAATTTTCAAAGGTATCAAATCTAAATTTGAAAGAAAATATGATTACATGTTTGATGAAAGAATATATGAATTATTATTACACAGAGGATTAGAGTATATTGATCCAATTGAATTTCAAGAAATGTTAGGAAATTCAAAACAAAACAACTTGACTTTGAGAAAAAAGTAAATAGAAATATAGAATTGGACAATTTGCTCCAATTCTTTTTTATTTAACGTTCTTAAATGTTAGGTTGCAGGCACAGTTAACCATATGATATAATAATTAAAGAAAGGAGAAAGATAAAATGGAATTTATTAATGACCCTAATTATTATGATCAACATTTTTTAATAAATGAAAATGTGATTGAAAAATTTATTGAAATTTCAAACCTTAATAAAGATGATATCATAGTAGAAGTAGGTCCTGGTCAAGGAATACTTACAAAAAAAATAGCACCTAAAGTAAAAAAAGTATACTGTATTGAGCTTGATACAAGATTGAAAACATTTTTAGATGAGATATGTAACGAATATAAAAATATCGAGATAATATATAACAATGTACTAAACACTTTTATTCCAAAATGTACAAAAATCATTACTGCGCTTCCATATAGTATAGTTGAACCATTTATGAATAAGATGCTTAAATGTGAATTTGATGAATTGATAATGATTACTGGAAAAAGATTTGCAGAAAAAGTTATGAAAAAAGAAATAAATCGTCTTAGTTTAATGGTTAATTGCTTTTTTGAGTTTGAAAAAATTATGGATATTACACCAGATAATTTTTCTCCGAGACCTAGAGTATTATCTTCAATGATTAAACTAAAACCTAAGAAAAATTTAACTGATTTCAACGATATGATTTTTAAAAGATTATTTTTAATGAAAAACAAAAAAATTAAAAATGGTCTAGTCGAGTGTTTAATTATAAATAAATATTGCAATACACAAAAAGAGGCAAAAAGTATCGTGGCAGAACTAAATTTACCTGAGGATCTATTAGAAACCAAATTTGAGGTGTGCTCAAATACAGATTTGGCAAATTTATATAATGAAGTAAACAAATTGTCGAAAAGAAAAACCAACTAATTAGTTGGTTTGTATAACACTCTATTCTGTTTTAGATTATAAATACTATAAATGTTTTAATATGTTTTTAATATTTTATAAACACGATTATGTAAAGATAAAAAATTTGCAAAAGCATCACAAGTGTGCTATAATAAGTACACTTTTTGTATTAGAGGGGGAAACTATGGAAAATATAGTAAGAGAAGACAAAAGACAAGAATTAAACAGAAAACTAACAGGTGTAATTCACGAAGATAGAATTTGGGAACAATGGTATGATCAAAAAATATTTGATTTACAATTACCAAAAATGTCACAGAAAGACTATCTATTCAAATGTATAGGTGATGACTTAAATCGTATTATGATTAACAACAGAGGTTTAAAAAAATACACTGTAGAAGAATTCTATAATATGGTTATAGATTATGAAAAAGCATTTAGCAAAATGAATCTTAATAAAGAAGATGTAATATGCACTATAGGACTTACTACTCCAGAAATGTATGCTATAAAATATGCTGCTACATCATTAGGATTAATAACTTGTAACCTAAATGTTCTAGATATGGGTGTAACTGATGATGGAAAAAACAGACTCTACAATCAACTTTCAAACGTTAATCCAAAAATGATATTTACTTTAGACATTCTAGAAGACAAAATATATAAAGTAATAAATGACGAAAGGTTCAGAGATGCAGTAAAAGTATCAATGCCATTAACTGCTTCTACAAAAGCGCTTAATCCAGAAAGAGCAATATTTAATTTAAAAATGTTAAAAGACTATCTATCTGGTAAAAAAATAAATTACAAAATGAAATTAAGTGATTTCCTAGAATTAGGAAGAAATGTAAATATGGAAGAAATAAATGAAATATATGAAGAGAAACTTCCTTGTAATATTTCATTCACAAGTGGAACAACAGGAGTAAATAAAGCAGTGTTAATATCTCACGATGCCAATAATGCATTAGCATTTCAACAACAAGTAGGAAATTTTGGATTCGAAAGAGGCACAAAACATTTAGCACTAGTACCACCTTTCCTAGCATTCTGGGATGCAGATATAGTTCACGCTGCACTTGTTCAAGGAGCTGAAAACATCATCGAGCTATTCCTTGATTACAAAAAAATACCAGGATACTTTAAAAAATATGATATTAACCTAGGAATATGGAGCCAATATCTATGGAGTTCATTAGAACTACTAAGTGAAAAAGATTTAAAAAGAGTAAAAGAAAATTTGAAATTAGCAATAGTAGGTGGAGAAAGATGTGAAATAAACGCAGCTGAAAAATTTTACAACAAAACTGGAGTACTTCAAACAACAGGATATGGTGCTTCAGAAGTAAACACAACTTTTAGTTTTGCACATCCATACTGTAAAAAAATCGGAACAGCCGGAATACCTATGCCATATAATAACGTTAAAATAACTGATGCTTCATTAAATGACGTAACATATGGTGTAAATGGTAAACTATTTATAACTGGCCCTACTCTAATGAATGGATACTACAAGAGAGAAGACTTAACCGAAAAAGCAATATACGTTGATAAAGACGGAACAAAATGGTATTACACAGGAGACTACGCAGTATTAGATAAAGATGGTTGCCTAACAATACTTGATAGATATAGTGAACCTATAACTATTAAATCAAATGGAAAGACTGAACAAGTTAACAAATTAGATATTGTTGAAAAAATAAAAAAAGATAGGAATATCAAAAATTGCAAAATGACATTTAATAATGAAAAATTAGTACTTCACATATCATTAGATGACTTTTATAGCATTCCAGAAGAAGAAAAAATAGAAAGCATTATAAAAACTATAAAAGAAAACCTAGATCCAAAATACTATCCAAATATAATAAATGTTCTAGAAGAATTACCACGTACATCAGTAGGAAAAGTAGATTACAAGTCTTTAGAAAAAATGGGACAAAATCTTACAATCAACTTGGATGAAAAAACTAAATTAGTAATAGTAAAAGAAGAACCAAAAAAATTGAAAAGGAAGTAGTTTATATTTCCTTTTTATTATGCTATAATTACCATAGTAGAAAGGTATGTGATTATATGCAAAATGGTATATTCTTTTCAATAATTAGTTTACTATATTCCATAATGACAATAATAATATTTTTTAAAAAAGAAAAAAATAAAACATCTGAAAACAAAATATATAGTATGTTACTAATAACGAATCTAATAGGATTATTAATAGAAATATTTCCAACAACATTGGCAATAAGAGGAATAATACACGTTAACGAGAATGTATTAAAGTTATTCCTAAGACTTATCCTAATATATATATTTAGTTGGACATTACTCTTTACTTATTATGTAGTTATAGTTTCTATTAAAAAAGAAACAACTAAAAAGCTATTAAAAAGTATAGGTATAGTTGTAGGAGTAATTTCAGATATGCTATTCCTTTTATTACCAATAGAATACTACATAAATAATGGTGCCGCCTATTCCTATGGAACTTCGGTTAAATTATTATATCTAGTAAGTGGCTCATTAGTATTGTTTTGCATTGCTTTACTAATAATTAATTTTAAAAGAATCAAAGAAAAATCATATTACCCTTTAATTATATTTTTATTCTTAGGTATCATTGTAATAGGAATACAATATAAACACCCAGAATTAACACTAATGCTATCATTGCACACATTTGTAACTTGTCTTATGTATCACACCATTGAAAATCCTGATATGAAATTAATAAACGAACTTGAACTTGCTAAAAATTCAGCAGAAAAAGCAAATCGTGCAAAAACTGAATTCCTAAGTAGTATGTCACACGAAATAAGGACGCCTCTAAATGCCATCGTGGGCTTATCAGAAATAATAAATAAAACAGATGATATAAAAGAAATACACGAAGACTCTAAAGATGTTGTAAATGCAAGCTATACATTGCTTGAAATAGTTAATAGCATTCTAGACATAAGCAAAATAGAAGCAGGAAAAATGGAAATAGTAAAAGTAAACTATAATCCAAAAGATGAAATAAAAAAATTAGCAAAACTTCTTGAAACTAGAATTGGCTCTAAATCATTAAAATTAAATGTTAATATCGACAAGAACTTACCTAGTGCATTTTATGGAGACCTAAACAAAATTAAACAAATAATTTCAAACTTATTATCAAACGCAATAAAATATACCGACTCTGGTAGTGTAGACTTAAATGTAATCGCACATAACAAAAATAATATATGTAATTTAGAAATAACTGTCAAAGATACAGGACGTGGAATAAAAGAGGAACAACTAAGTCATCTATTCACAAAATTTGACAGATTAGAAGAAGATAAAAACACATCCATCGAAGGAACAGGTTTGGGCCTCGCAATAACAAAAAGCTTAGTAGAAATGCTTGGTGGTACAATAAGTGTTGATAGTTCCTATGGAGTAGGAAGTACATTCACGGTATTAGTGCCAGAAGAAATCTCTACTGCTATAATAAACGAAGAAGAAACAAAAGAAATAACCAAATACAATGGAGTAAAAGTACTAATTGTAGATGACTCAAAACTTAACTTAAAAGTTGCTGAAAAAATACTAGGCGAATATGGTCTAAAATCAGAAACAGCGATAAGTGGTGAAGAATGCATAGAAAAAATCAAAAACGGAAACACATATGACATAATATTTATGGATATAATGATGCCAAACTTAAGTGGTGTAGAAACATTTAAAGAACTTAAGAAAGATGAAAACTTTAATATTCCAGTAGTCGCACTAACAGCCGACGCAATGGAAGGACAGAAAGAAATGTATCTAAAAGAAGGATTCATAGGATACTTATCAAAACCAATTGAAAGAACAGAACTAGAAGCATTCTTAAAAAAAGAACTAAAAGGCAAAGAGACAAAAGAAATTACCCTCAAAAAAGAAGAAATTAAAGTTGATGAAGGCAAAGAAGAAATACTCGAAAAAGCAGGAGTAGACTTAAAAGAAGTAAAAAAACTATTCACAAATCTAAATGAATTAATATTTGAAATTCAGACTTATATATCAGAAAGTATAAAAGTACGAAAAGAATTAGAAGAGTACTATAATAATAAGGATACAGAAAATTACGAAATACTAGTACACAGATTAAAAAGTGAAAGTAGAACTTTTGGACTTATGAAACTAGGAGACTTATTTGAAATTCATCAAAACAAAGCAAAACAAAATGATTGGGACTATATTAATAAGGAATACAAAAACTTAATGTCTGAATATGATAAAGCAATAAGCGTGTTAAGCGAACTATAGGAGTAATATGAAACTAGAAAATTTAAATTATATTAGAATTGAACAATCTAAATTTGAAAAAGAACTTGAAGAAGAAACTAATAAATATTTATATCATTTCATAGTATGCAAAATGACTGATGGACAAATAGTCAAAGTTGATAACTATAATAATTTAGATGAATTAGAAAGTAGTAATATCGATTGCAAATTTTATGTAGAAAAGATACATTATTATAAAGATAAAGACAATCCTCATAAAGAATATGGTAGTGCATATCACATACAAAATATAGGATACTTCTATATCGGTGGAATAGTTGAAAATGAAAAAGTAAATACTGATGAATTAAAAGCGCTTATCGCTGACTATGAAACAAAATATAAGATGACATCTCTAGACAAAGATACGGAATTTTTAAACAGAAACTTATAGCTTTTTATGTAAAGAATTGATGTAAACAGGAAACCTAAAAATGTTTTCTGTTTATTTATTTTTATAAGGAAAAAACGTATGTCAACTTTACACAAAATTTCTTTCAAAAAGGGGTTGATTTTTACACAAAAGTATCATATAATTATATGCGTATGACTGCGAGGAAGCGCGAGGTTGCTGATACACCCGGTTAAGTTGTTAAAACTTGATTTAATATCAGGTAATTCGTGCCGAGCTAGTCTATTTGAAATAGGCGAAGGAGGGTAAATATATGGCTAAAGAGAAAGTTCGTATCAGATTAAAAGCGTATGATCACAGAGTTCTTGATAAAGCAGCAGGTAAAATTGTAGATACTGTTAAACGTACAGGTGGTATAGTTTCTGGACCAGTTCCACTACCAACTGAAATAGATAAAATCACAATCTTAAGAGCTGTTCACAAGTATAAAGATTCACGTGAACAATTTGAAATGAGAACACACAAAAGACTAATTGATATTGATAGTCCTAGTAAGGAAACAGTAGATGCATTATCTCACTTAGACTTACCTAGTGGAGTAGATATCGAAATCAAATTATAAGATTTAGTAGGGAGGAAAAACAATGAAAGGAATCTTAGGACGTAAAGTTGGAATGACAGAAGTCTTCACAACTGACGGAAAACTTATACCAGTAACTGTAGTTGAAGTTGAACCTAACGTAATAACTCAAATCAAAACAGTTGAAAAAGATGGGTATAACAGTATTCAATTAGGTGCTTTTACAAAAAGAGAGAAAGTATCTAACAAACCAGAAATGGGACACGTTAAGAAAGCTAATACTACACCTAAGCGCTTCTTAAAAGAAATTAAAGGATTAGATATTGCTAACTATGAAGTTGGGCAAATAATCGGTGTAGATGTATTCGAGGCTGGAGAACTTGTTGATGTAACAGGTACATCAAAAGGTAAAGGCTTCCAAGGAACAATAAAAAGACATAACTTCAGTAGAGGTCCAATGTCACACGGTTCACATTATCACAGAGCAGTTGGTTCTCGTGGACCAATGAGACCAATGAGAGTCTTAAAAGGAAAGAAATTACCAGGACATATGGGTAACGAAACTGTTACAATTCAAAACCTTGAAATCATAGCAGTTGACGTAGAAAATAGTTGCTTACTAATAAGTGGTAACGTACCAGGTCCTAAAAAAGGATATGTTCTAGTAAGAACAGCTATCAAAAATGGCGGTAAAGTAGAAGCTAAAGAATTAGTTTCATATGTAGTTGAAGAAATAGTTGAAAATAACGAAGTAGTAACTGAAGAATTAACTGAAACAGTAGAGAACAATGAAGTTATTACAGAAACTACAGAAAATACTCCAGAAAAGGAGGAGACTGAATAATGGCAAAAACAAATGTAATAACTCTAAAAGGAGAAAACGTTAAAGATATAACACTTAATGATAGCATTTGGAACATTGAAGTAAATGAAATCGTATTATCAAATGCAATTAAATTACAATTAGCATCATTAAGACAAGGAACACATGATACTAAAGGAAGAAGTGAAGTATCAGGTGGTGGAAGAAAACCTTGGAGACAAAAAGGAACTGGACGTGCTCGTCAAGGTACAATAAGAGCTCCTCACTGGGTAGGTGGTGGAATAGTATTTGGTCCAACACCAAGAAGTCACAGTTTCAAAATGAATAGAAAAGAAAGACGTTTAGCTTTAAAAAGTGCGCTTTCAGATAAATTCCAAAACAATGGTTTATGTGTAGTAGATAGTTTAGAAATCACTTCACCTAAAACAAAAGAATTTAATAGTACATTAGAAGGTTTAAAATTAAATGGTAAAACATTAATAATAACTGATGGAGAAAATGGTAATATAGTACTTGCTACTAGAAATATGCCAAACTTATATGTTATTGAACCAACTAGTGTAAACGTACTAGATTTAGTTAGTGCTGACAATGTTCTAATTGATGAAGCTAGCGTAGCAAAAATAGAGGAGGTGCTTAAATAATGAATATTGAGATAATCAAAGCACCAGTAATAACTGAAAAAACAAATAATTTAAGTAGTAATAACGTATATGTTTTCAAAGTTGACAGAAAAGCAAACAAAACAGAAATTAAACAAGTAATTGAAAACAAATGGAACGTCAAAGTTGAAAGTGTTAACACTACTAATACAAAAGCTAAAAGAAGAAGAGTTGGAAAATATACTGGGTATACAACTCCATATAAAAAAGCTTATGTAAAACTTAAGGAAGGCTCTACAATAGAGTTTTAGTAGGTGATTATAATGGCAATAAAGAAATATAAACCAATAACAAACGGTACTAGAAATATGAGTACTCTAGTAAACGAAGAAATCACTCATAGTACTCCAGAAAAAAGTTTATTAGGAAAACTAAAAAGTAAAGCTGGAAGAAACAATCAAGGTAAAATCACTGTAAGACATAGAGGCGGAGGAGTTAAAAGAAAATATCGTCTTATCGATTTCAAAAGAAATAAAGATGGCATTATTGGAACAGTAACTAGTATTGAATATGATCCAAACAGAAGTGCAAACATTGCATTAATAACTTATGCTGATGGAGAAAAAAGATACATAATCGCACCTCTTAACTTAAAAGTTGGAGATAAAATTGAAAGTGGAGAAAATGTGGATATCAAGGTTGGTAATGCACTTCCACTTATGAATATTCCAGTTGGTACAGTAGTACATAATATCGAACTTAATCCTGGCAAAGGTGCTCAACTTGCAAGAAGTGCAGGTTCAAGCGCGCAAATACTTGGAAGAGAAGGAAAATATGTATTACTAAGATTAAAATCTGGTGAAACAAGAAAAGTGATGGGAGTATGTCGTGCAACTATCGGAACAGTTGGTAACTTAGATTATGAACTAGTTCATTTAGGAAAAGCAGGACGTAAAAGACACATGGGATGGAGACCTACAGTTCGTGGTAGCGTTATGAACCCTAACGATCACCCTCATGGTGGTGGTGAAGGTAAAGCACCAGTTGGACGTAAAGGACCTATGACACCTTGGGGTAAACCAGCACTTGGATTAAAAACACGTAAAACAAAAAAAGCAAGCGAGAAATTAATTGTATCTCGTAGAAAGAAAAAATAGAGAAAGGATTTGTTAGTATGTCAAGAAGTTTAAAAAAAGGACCTTACGTTTTTAATAGATTACTTAAAAAAGTTGAGAGTCTAAACGAAAGCGGTAAAAAGGAAGTAATAAAAACTTGGTCACGTCGTTCAACAATCTATCCTGATTTCGTTGGGCACACATTCGCAGTACACAATGGAAAAGATTTCATTCCAGTATACGTAACTGAAGATATGGTAGGACACAAACTTGGTGAGTTTGCATTAACTCGTAAGTTCGGTGGACACGCTGGCGAAAACAAATAGGAGGGTAAATTATGGAAACTTATGCAATACATAAAGGTGCCATGATCGCACCAAGAAAAGCTAGAATGACACTTGACCTAGTAAGAGGCAAAAGTGTTAAAGAAGCCAGAAATATATTATTAACAACTAATACAAAAGCTAGTCGTTTAATAAAGAAAGTTCTAGATAGTGCAGTAGCAAACGCTGTTAACAATTTAGGACTTAAAGAAGAAGACTTATTCGTTAAAGAAACTTATATTAACGAAGGAGTAACATTAAAAAGAAGTAAAATCGCATCACGTGGAAGCGTTGACAGACGTGATAAAAGAACAAGTCACATCTTTGTAAAAGTTAGTGATGGGAAGGAGGACTAAGCTATGGGTCAAAAGGTAAGTCCAGTCGGACTAAGAATTGGTATCAACAAAGATTGGGAAAGTAAATGGTATGCACCAAATAAAGACTTTTCAAAATACTTAAATACAGACATTAAGATTCGTGAATATTTAGAAAAAAATCTTAAAGGTAGCTCAGTCGCTAGTGTTGTTATCGAAAGAAACAAAAAAAGAACAAATATTATAATCAATACTTCTAAACCAGGTGTAGTAATTGGACGTGGTGGTGAAGAAATAGAAAAGCACAAGAAAGCACTTGCAAAATTAACTGGAGAAGAAATATACTTATCAATAGTAGAAATCAAACAACCAGATTTAAATGCTGCACTTGTTGCAGAACAAATTGCAATGCAAATTGAAAATCGTGCTTCATTTAGAGTAGCACAAAAGAAAGCTATTAGAAACACAATGAAAGCAGGAGCAAAAGGTATTAAAACTCTTGTATCTGGACGTTTAAACGGAGCAGAAATAGCAAGAAGTGAAGGATATAATGAAGGAACAGTACCTCTTCACACTTTAAGAGCAGATATAGATTATGCTCATAAAGAAGCTGACACAATTTACGGAAAAATTGGTGTAAAAGTATGGATCTATAAAGGAGAAATATTGCCTGCTAAAGGAAATAAGGGAGGTAAGAAAGATGTTATTACCAAAGAGAACTAAATATAGAAAACCTCATAGAGTTAGCTACGAAGGAAAAAGTAAAGGTAAAAACAAATTATCTTATGGAGAATTTGGACTAGTTGCTAAAGAAGGTGCTTACATAACTGCAAGGCAAATCGAAGCAGCTCGTGTAGCAATGACAAGAGAAATGAAGAAGTCTAAAAGAGGTAAAGTATACATTAACATATTCCCTCATTTAGCAAGAACAAAGAAACCTTTAGAAGTTCGTATGGGAAGCGGAAAAGGTAACGTTGAAGAGTGGGTAGCAGTAGTAAAAGAAGGTAAAATCATGTTTGAAATGGGTGATGTTACTGAAGAAACAGCTAGAGAAGCATTTCGTTTAGCTGGACACAAACTACCTATTAAAACTAAATTCATAAAGAAAGAAGAGGTGGAAACTAATGAAAACTAGTGAAATAAGAAAAATGTCTACTGAAGAAATTAACAAAAAAATAGTTGAACTTAAAGCTGAACTATGGAATTTACGCTTTAGTAGTGCCACTGGTACTTTAGAAAAACCTCATAGAATAAGAGAATTACGTCACGACGTTGCTAGACTAAAAACTGTACTTAACGAACGTAAGGAAGGTAATTAGGAGGAACTATGGAAAAGACTAAAGAAACAAGAGTTGGAAAAGTTGTAAGTACAAATATGGATAAAACAATAGTTGTTTTAACAGAAACTTACAAAAATCACCCACTATACAAAAAAAGAGTAAAATACTCTAAAAAATATAAAGCACATGATGAAGAAAACAAAGCAAAAGTAGGGGATACAGTTAAAATAGTAGCTTGCCGTCCTCTATCAAAAACAAAAAGATATGTATTAGATAGCATTATTGAAGAAGCTATCATACTTTAAGAAAGGAACGTGAGTATTAATGGTACAACCAGAAAGCCGTTTAAAAGTTGCCGATAACTCAGGTGCAAGAGAAATCTTAGTAATTAGAGTACTTGGTGGATCTTTTGTAAGAAGCGGAAATATTGGAGACGTTGTAGTAGGAACTGTTAAAAAAGCAATACCTAACTCAAACGTTAAAAAGGGAAAAGTCGTAAAGGCTGTTATAGTTAGAACAGTTCAAGGTGTAAAAAGACCTGACGGAAGCCATATCAAATTTGATGACAATGCTTGTGTTCTAATTAAAGATGATAAGAGTCCTGTAGGAACACGTGTTCTAGGACCGGTTGCTAGAGAACTTCGTGATAAAGATTTCATGAAAATCGTGTCTCTTGCACCAGAAGTATTATAGGAGGGGTACTAGATGAAAATTAAAGTTGGAGATAAAGTAAGAGTAATTACTGGTTCAAACAAAGGTAAAGAAGGAAAAGTATCAAAAGTTTTAAGAAACGAATCTAGAGTTATAGTTGAAGGTGTAAACATCGTTAAAAAACATGTTAAACCTAATAGAACTAACGAAACAGGTGGAATTCTTGAAACTGAAGCTCCTATTCATATTTCAAATGTATTTGTTCTTTCTGAAGAAAAGAAAGAAAACAAAAAATCTAAGAAAGAATCTAAATAGGAGGAAATAACATGGAAACATTAAAGAAAAAATATAATGAAGAAATAACTCCTGCTCTTATAGAAAAATTTGGATACACTTCTAAAATGGAAGTTCCAAAACTAGAAAAAATCGTACTTAACATGGGTGTAGGAGATGCAACTACTGATTCTAAATACTTAGATGCTGCTGTTAAAGAATTAACTGTAATCGCTGGACAAAAACCAGTTGTTACAAAAGCTAAAAAATCAATCGCAGGATTTAAATTAAGAGAAGGAAACAAAATTGGTTGCAAAGTTACACTACGTGGAGAAAGAATGTATGTATTCTTAGAAAAACTAATTAACATAGCATTACCTCGTGTACGTGACTTTAGAGGAATCTCAAAAGGAAGTTTTGATGGAAGAGGAAACTATACTTTAGGAATTAAAGAACAACTTATATTCCCAGAAGTAGACTACGATCAAGTAATTAAAACTAGAGGTCTTGATATTGTAATAGTAACAACTGCTAATACAAATGAAGAAGCTTTAGAATTACTAAGTGGTTTTGGTTTACCTTTCAAGAAATAGGAGGTCGAAGTAATGGCAAAAACAAGTAAAAAAGTTAGTCAAAAAAGAGGTAGCAAATTTGCTGTAAGAAATTACACTAGATGCGAAAGATGTGGAAGACCTCACGGAGTATTAAGAAAATTCGGACTATGCCGTATTTGCTTTAGAGAACTAGCTTACAAAGGACAAATACCAGGCGTTAAAAAGTCTAGTTGGTAAGAAGGGAGGACTATAGTAATGGTAAACGATATAATAGCAGATATGCTTACAAGAATACGTAATGCATCTCAAATGAAATATACAAGTGTTGAAGTACTTGGTTCTAAAATGACAAAAGAAATCGCTACAATTTTAACTAATGAAGGATATATTGAAGGTTTTGAAGTTGTAAAAGACGGAGCAGCCGAAAAATTAGTGTTGAACTTAAAATATGGTGCTAAAAAAGAAAGAGTTATAACAGGACTTAAAAGAATCAGTAAACCTGGTTTAAGAGTATATGTTAAAGCGGAAGAAGTACCTAAAGTTTTAAATGGTTTAGGAATAGCTATAGTATCTACTTCAAAAGGAATAATGACAGATAAGGAAGCAAGAAAAGAAAACTTAGGTGGAGAAATTCTTGCGTACATATGGTAAGGAGTTATTATGAGTAGAATAGGTAAAAGAGTATTAGTAGTACCAGAAGGTACAACAGTAGAAGTTAACGGTAGCGAAGTTAAAGTAACAGGTAAATTAGGAAGTATGACTCTTTCAGTAAAACCTGGAATCAATGTAGTAGTTAGTGATGGAAATGTAACTGTAACAAGAGATAATGACTCTAAAGAATTAAGAAGTTTACACGGAACAACAAATGCAAACATAGCAAATATGATAACTGGTGTAACAGAAGGATTCAAAAAAGAATTAGAAATCAATGGTGTAGGTTATAGATTCCAATTAGCAGGAAACACATTAACAATTAGTGCTGGTTATTCTCATCCAGTAAAAATGGAAGCTCCAGAAGGAATTAAACTAGAGAGTCCAAGCCAAACTGAATTAACAATCAGTGGTTATGATAAACAAGCTGTAGGAGAATTTGCGGCAAAAGTTCGTAAAGTACGTGGACCAGAACCATACAAAGGTAAAGGTATTAAGTATAAAGATGAACACATAAGACGTAAGGAAGGAAAGAAAGCTGCATAGGAGGTAAATTATGATAAAGAAAGAAAGTAAAAATGTAAGTCGTTTAAAAAGACATGCACGTATCAGAAAGAACTTGTCTGGTACAACTGTTTCTCCAAGACTTAATATATTCAGAAGCAACACAAACATTTATGCTCAAATTATAAATGATGAAACTGGTGAAACTTTAGTAAGTGCCTCTAGTTTAGAAATGAAACTAAACAAATGTAACATTGAAACTGCTGAAAAAGTAGGAACAGAAGTTGCAAAACGTGCTTTAGAAAAAGGTATTAAAA
Source organism: uncultured Bacilli bacterium (assembly GCA_934086775.1). Classification (GTDB taxonomy): domain Bacteria; phylum Bacillota_I; class Bacilli_A; order RF39; family UBA660; genus CAG-628. The sequence continues at coordinate 53,026 of CAKOIJ010000002.1, forward strand.
GTGTAGTATTTGACCGTGGTGGTTATGCATACCATGGAAAAGTTAAAGCACTTGCAGATGCAGCTAGAGAAGCTGGACTAGAGTTTTAGGAGGGACTGTTAAGAAATGGAAAATAATAAAAAAGAAAGAAATAACAAAAGAGAATTCGTTAAAAAAAGTCCTTATGAAGAAAAGGTAATCTCAATTGGTCGTGTATCAAAAACAACAAAAGGTGGACGTACAATGAGATTTACTGCTACAGTTGCTGTAGGTGATAGAAAAGGAAAAGTAGGTTTAGGAACAGGTAAAGCTAATGAGGTTCCAACTGCAATATCAAAGGCTATTAAAGCTGCAGAAAAGAACATAATAAAAGTTAACTTAGTAGAAAACAGAACTTTAAGTCACGAGGTAATCGGAACTTGTGGTGCTGCAAAAGTATTAATTAAACCCGCAAAAGAAGGTAGTGGAATTATTGCCGGTGGACCAGTTCGTAATGTGTTAGAACTTGCTGGCGTAAAAGACATAGTTTCTAAATCGCTAGGAAGTAACACACAAATAAATACTGCTAAAGCTGCAATGGATGCGCTTAAAAAACAAAGAAGTGCTAGCCATATAGCAAGTTTACGTGGTAAAACAGTAGAGGAGATTATAGGATAATGAAATTAAATGAATTAAAAACAAATCCTGGGTCAACTCATAGAAGAAAAATAGTAGGTAGAGGACCAGGAAGCGGATTAGGAAAAACAAGTGGCCGTGGAGAAAAAGGTCAAAAAGCTCGTTCAGGAGCAAGCATTAAACCTTGGTTTGAAGGTGGACAAAATCCACTATATAAAAGAATACCAAGAAGAGGATTTAACAATGCAAGATTTACTATAAGATATGCAGTTGTAAATGTATCTGATTTAAATAGATTTGAAGATGGTACAGTTGTAACTCCAGAATTATTAAAAGAAACTGGACTAGTTAAAAAAAGTTTAAGTGGAATTAAAATTTTAGGAAGCGGAGAACTTACAAAAAAATTAACTGTTAAAGCAAATATATTTACTAGTACTGCAATCTCAAAAATAGAAAGTAATGGTGGAAAAGCAGAGGTGATTTAGATGTTTTCAACATTTAAGCAAATATTTAAGAAAACTAATAAAGACCTTAAAAACAGAGTGTTTTATACTATAGGTGCCTTATTCATATTCGCTTTAGGAAATGCAATAACTGTACCAGGTATGAAAGCTATAACAAAAGATTTAGGATTTCTAGAATTATTAAATGCAATGAGTGGTGGAGGACTGAAACAATTTAGTATATTTGCTTTAGGTGTAATGCCTTACATTACTGCATCAATATTGCTTCAAGTACTTCAAATGGATTTAATGGGTATAAATTACTTCAAAGAATTGAAAGAAATGGGAGAAGAAGGTAGAAGAAAAATAAACAAAATAAATAGGTATCTAGGTATAGGTTTTGCTCTTATCGAAGGTTACATCTATTCAATAATGTTTATGGGTAAAACTGGAACTCCACTTGAGTATGTTGAGATTAGTTTAATACTAACAGCAGGAACAGCATTTTTACTTTATTTAGGAGACCAAATAACTAATAAAGGACTAGGTAATGGTATAAGCCTAATAATAATGGCCGGTATCATAAACACAGTACCAAGAATGATGATCGAAGCCTATGGTAGTTTAGTAACTGGAAGTTCAAATACTTTTTTAGGAATTCTATCATTTATAATATTCATATTACTATATGTAGGAATTATAGTTGGAGTAATATATGTACAAGAGGCTGAGAGGAAAATACCAATTCAGTATTCAAATAGAAGTGCAGGTGCTTACAAAGCAAATTCTTCATTCTTACCATTAAGAATAAATTCTGCTGGAGTAATGCCAGTAATATTTGCATCAGCTGTACTTGCAATACCAACAACTCTAACATACATAGTAAAAAATGAAAGTTTTAACTTATTTGTTAACAAATATTTAACTACAACTACACCAATAGGATTTGTTGTATATATCTTACTAATAATAGCATTTACATACGGATACACTTTCGTGGCAGCAGTAAATCCAGAGGATATATCGAAGAATCTAAACAAACAAAATGGATACATTCCAGGAATAAGACCAGGAACTGAAACAACAAAATATATTTCTAAAGTCTTATCTAGAATAACATTTATGGGAGCAATATTTATAGCTGTTATAGCTGCAATTCCAATTGTATTCAGTTGGGTTTCAGATATGCCAAGCATTGTTAGTTTAGGTGGAACAAGTATACTAATTGTAGTTGGAGTACTATTAGAAACATATAAACAACTAGAAAGTTCAGTAGCATCTCGTGCTTATAGGAGGTAAAAATGAATATCATTTGGATTGCTCCACCTGCCGCAGGCAAGGGAACATTTAGTAGTTTATTAAAAGAAAAATATGGATTTAATCATATCAGTGCTGGGGATGTTTTAAGAGAGCAAGTAGCACTTGAAACAGAAATAGGAAAAGAAGTAAAAGATGTAATAGAAAAAGGAGAAATGGTTAACGACAATTTAATGAAGAGACTTATAGAAACAAAATTAAAAACTCTTAACCTTGAAATTCCGTTTATGTTAGATGGATATCCTAGAAAATTAAATCAAGCACATGATTATGAAGAAATATTAAAAGGACTAGGATTAAATGTTGATAAAGTAATATTTATTAACATCGACAAGGAAACTGGTTTAAAAAGAGTACTTGGAAGGAGAACTTGTCCTGTATGTAAAAAAGGTTATAATGTTTTAACTGGTTATAACAAACCAAAAGAAGAAAACATGTGTGATGACTGTCATGTACCTCTTACCAAAAGAAGTGATGACAATAGCGAGTCATATGAAAAAAGATACGATATCTACATGGAAGAAACAAGACCAGTAATCGAGTATTACAAAGAACAAGGAAAACTAATTACTATAGATGGTAAAATTGAACCAGAAAAAACACTTGAAGATTTAAAAAGTCTTCTAGGAGTAAACAATGATTAGTACTAAAACTGATAGTGAAATAAAATTAATGCGTTACGCCGGCAAAGTTGCATATGATTTGCTTGAACTTATGGAAACTATAATAAAGCCTGGCGTAACAACTAAGCATTTAGATGATGTTGCAAAAGAGTTTATAATAAGTAAAGATTGCTACCCTTCATGTCTAGGATTTGAAGGATATCCTGCTAGCATATGTACATCCGTAAACGAAAGTGTTGTACATGAAATACCTAGTAAAAGAAAACTTAAAGATGGAGACATAATTACCATTGATGTAGTTGTTGAATACAAAGGGTACATGGCTGACACAGCAAGAACATATAAAGTAGGGAATGTAAAAAAAGAAGTAGAAGACTTACTTATTCACACAAAAGAAGCTTTATACAAAGGTTTAAGTGTAATTAAACCTGGAATAATCTTAAATGAAGTGTGCAAAACAATTGAAAATGTTGCAAAAGAATATAATTATGGAGTAATAAGAGAACTAACTGGGCATGGAATAGGAAAAGAAATGCACGAAGATCCTTACATACCAAATTATAGTAATAATGAAAGCAACATGGTACTAAAAGAAGGTATGACACTTGCAATTGAGCCAATGTTTAGTTTAAAAGGAAGATATGTATGGCTTTTAGAAGATGACTGGACAATAGTTACTCAAGACAAAAGTCCGGCAGCGCACTTTGAACACACCATAGTTGTAACAAAAAATGGTTATGAAATATTAACAGGAGAGTGAATAAATGGCTAAAGATGGATATATTGAAACAGAAGGAAAAGTACTAGAAATAATCCCAGGGGGAGACTTTAAAGTAAAATTAGAAAACGGTCATATTGTAGAAGCCCGCGTTTCTGGAAAAATGCGTCTTAACTTAATTCGTATTCTTCCAGGTGATACAGTATTACTAGAAATTCCAATTTGTGATTTAACACGTGGGCGTATAATATATAGAAAGTAATGGAGGTATGAAAAATGAAAGTAAGACCATCAGTAAAACCAATATGCGATAAATGCAAAGTAATTAAAAGAAAAGGAAAAGTCATGGTAATTTGTGAAAATCCAAAACACAAACAAAGACAAGGTTAATAGGAGGTAATTATGGCACGTATTAAAAATATTGATTTACCAAAAGACAAAAGAATAGTTATAGGATTAACTTATATCTATGGAATTGGTCCTTCAAGAGCTAAGAAAATCTGTGAAGTGGCTAATGTAAGTGAAGACATCAGAGTTAAAGACTTAACAAATGAACAAGTTAACGAATTAAGAAAAGCATGTGATGCTTATGTATTAGTTGGTGACTTAAAACGTGAAGTTGAAATGAACATTAAAACAAAAATGGAAATCAACTCATATCAAGGTACTAGACACAAAAAAGGTCTTCCAGTAAGAGGACAAAGAACAAATAGAAATGCTAGAACTCGTAAAGGTAAAGCTAAAACAATAGCAAATAAGAAGAAATAGGAGGTTAATATAATGGCATATAATAGAAGAAAAAGAAAAGTCAAGAAGGATATTACTACTGGTGAATGTCATATACATGCAACATATAATAACACTATAGTAACTATCACAGATGAAGAAGGTGGAGTAATTAGTTGGGCTTCAAGTGGATCTATTGGATACAAAGGAAGCAAAAAGAAAACTCCATTTGCAGCAGGACAATCAGCAGAAGCTGCAGGAAAAGCTGCATACGATATGGGACTTAGAAAAGTAGCTGTATTCGTAAAAGGTATAGGTGGAGGAAGAGAAACAGCTATCCGTTCTTTAGGAACTGCTGGACTTGAAGTAACATCAATTACAGATGTAACACCAATACCACATAACGGTTGTAGACCACCTAAGAGAAGACGTGTTTAGGAAAGGGGAATTATTATGTTAAGATTTGAAAAACCAGATTATAAAGTTGTAGAATATGATGAAAACAATTTTTATGGAAAATTTGTGCTTGAACCATTAGAAAGAGGTTTCGGTACAACAATTGGTAATGCTTTAAGAAGAGTTATGTTGTCGAGCCTACCAGGAAGTGCGGTTAAATCAATCAAAATAGATGGAGTACTTCATGAATTTCAAAAAATAGACGGAGTTAGAGAAGACGTAACTGAAATCGTTCTTAATCTAAAAAAACTAGTATTAAAGAAATTTACAGAAGAAGACAAAAAACTATATTTAAAAGCAGATAAAGAAGGAGCAGTAACTGCTGGAGACATAGCTCCAGACTCTGATGTTGAGGTAGTTAACAAAGATTTAGTAATTTGTAACTTATCAAAAGGTGGAAGCATAAATATGGAGATCGTTGTATCTAACGGTCGTGGATATGTGGATGCTAAAATAAATAGAAAAGAAATGAAAAACATCGAAGTTGGTGTAATACCAGTTGACTCTCTTTATAGTCCAATTGAAAGAATAAGTTATGAAGTAGAGCCAGCACGTGTTGGACAAAGTGAAAACTATGATAAATTAGTTATGGAAGTGTACACTAATGGTGCAACTACTCCAGAAGAAGCAATCGCTTTAGCTAGTAGAATATTAATGGAACACTTTGACATCTTAACAAAACTTAACAAAATAGCTGATATGACAGGTCTTTTATCTGACAAAGAAGAAGATCCAATTCAAAAAACATTAGAAACACCAATAGAAGAATTAGACCTTTCTGTAAGAGCATACAATTGCCTTAAAAGAGCAGGACACCATACATTACAAGATTTAACATCTTTAAGCGAAGGTGAAATGATGAAAATAAGAAATCTAGGCAAAAAATCATTAAAAGAAGTAATAGATAAAATAAAAGATATGGGACTAAAGTTCCGTGATGAAGATTAGGAGGTACTTATGGCATTATATAGAAAATTAAACAGAGATACTAAAAAAAGAAGAAGTATCCTATCTGGTTTAACAAAAACTGTATTAACAAATGGAAAAGTAGAAACAACGGAAGAAAGAGCTAAAGAAGCAAGAAAATACGTTGAAAAAATGATTACTTATGCAAAAAAAGGCGATCTAATGTCTAGAAGAAAAGCTTTAGCATTTCTAGAAAACGACACCGAAACTGTTAAATACTTATTTGATACACTAGCACCAAAATATGCTGAAAGAAATGGTGGCTACACTAGAATAATCAAACTAACTGAAAGAAGAGGAGACGATGCTTTAATAGTTAGTTTAGAATTAGTATAATTAAATTCTCTAGGAAACTAGAGTTTTTTTAAATTAAAATAAAGAACACTGTAAAACTTCATGAAAATTAAAAAGAATTACTTTAATAAAAAAGTAAATTATGATATTATTATATATAGAAAATAGGTGATAATATGAAAGACAAAAAAATAAATAAACAAAAAGATAAAAAGAAAAATAGAACAGCAACTTTTAATTTAATAGAAGTGATAATCATAATTATAATGACGAGTTTAATTGTAGGGGTATCTACAGGAGTGGTAGTTTATAAAAATTATAATGAAATAGATAAACGAACTAGTAAGGATGAAGACAAAGACTATTTAAAGGAACTTGAAACAGCATATAAAAACATATTAAATAGTTACGTTGAAAAAGTTGATGAAAAAGCACTAACAAATGCGGCCATAGAAGCAATGTATAGACATCTAGGAGACCCATACACTAGTTATCTAGACCAAGATACTACTAGTGACCTAATGGACCGTTTAAATGGTGAATATAGTGGTATAGGAGTGGAAATTCAGAAAATAGATGAAGGAGTGCTGGTTACTAATATTTTTGATAACAGCCCTGCAGAAAAGGCTGGGATGCTTATTGGTGACCTAATAATTAAAATAAATGGCGAAGATGTAAGAAATAATACGGTGAAAGAAGTATCCGAAAAAATAAAGACAAAAGAACCAGTAAGAATCACAGTTTATAGGAGTGGAATAGAAAAAGAAATTACAACAAAAGCTCAAAATGTAACAATAACATCAGTTATTAAAAACAATTATGAAGGTGTAGGATACATAAAAATATCAACATTCTCAAATAATACATATACTCAATTTAAGGCAGCACTAGAAAGCCTAGAAAATGAGGGAATTAACAGTCTAGTAATTGACGTAAGAAATAATGGTGGTGGTTACTTAAGCCCAGCTGTAGAGATAGCAGAATTGTTTATAACAAAAGGAAAAAATATATATGGTTTAGAGTCAAAAGAAACAAAAGAAATGTATAAAGACAAAACAAACGATAAACGAGATTACAAAATAGTTATTCTTACTAACAGTGCTACCGCATCTGCTTCAGAAATTTTAACTGCGGCACTCAAAGAGAGTTATGGTGCCATAATAGTTGGAACAACAACATATGGAAAAGGGACTGTACAAGAAACTAGTACACTTGAGTCTGGCGGAATGGTAAAATATACTACGGCATACTGGTTAACCCCTGACGGAAATAAGATAAATGGAATAGGAATAAAACCTGATTTTGAAATTGACGGAGAAGAAAATCAATTCACAGAAGCAATAAACAGAGCAAAATAATAGCTCTGTTTATTTTTTATTAAGAAAATATATATTATTTTAAAAAAATATGATATAATTATAACTAGTGAAAGAGGTTACCTATGAAATTAGAAATTGGTGACGTAATCAAGATTCACTGTTATAAACACAATGGGATGATTTATAAAACATGGGATAAAGCTGTAGTGTTAGGAATTACAGAAGATTACTTGGTTTTAGGAAACAACAATGTTTTAGTAACAAAAAAAGATGGTAGAAGTTGGCATACAAAGGAACCGGCAATAATGTTCTTTTATAAGGATAGATGGTTCAATATTATAGCCCAGCTCAAAAATAACGGATTATTTTACTACTGTAACATAGCAAGTCCGTATGTAATTGATAATGGTGTGATCAAATATATTGATTACGACTTGGATTTAAGAGTATTTCCAGATGGAGCCTTCAGAGTACTTGATAGAAACGAATATAACTATCATAAAAAACTTATGAAATATCCGTATGAAATTAACGAAATTATAAAATATGAATTAACGTCGTTAATAGAAATGAAGAGGAAAGAAGTTAGACCATTTAATAAAGAAATAGTAGATTATTATTTTAGAATCTATCAAAAGATTAAATAAATAGTAATCTTTTTTCTTTTTTAAGCATATATTAAACTGTGATATAAGTGGCCAAGATACTAAAAATAGAGAAAATTAAATTTTTTTTAACAAAATTCAATTTTTTTTCAAAAAAGACTTGCAATGTCGAAAAAATGGTGGTAATATATTACCCGTTGGTTGCAAAAAGCCAACAAAAATACTCAGAAAAAACAGTATTTGACACTATTTGTCGAATAATGTAAAAAAAGTTAAAAAAATTAAAAAAAAGTGTTGACTTTAAGTTCTGAGTTTGATATATTATATAAGCAACCACGAAAAGTAGTAAAAAACTGGTTGTGAAATGATCTTTGAAAACTAAGTAAAATGAATGAGTTTTAGTTAGGATATAAACGAAATCAATTCCAAAATCGAATAGATTTTTTATTGAGAGTTTGATCCTGGCTCAGGATTAACGCTGGCGGCATGCCTAAGACATGCAAGTCGAACGGAACACCCCACTGAAATCTGAATGAAGTCTGAGAGCTTGCTCAAAGATGGAATGACGGTGGACGTGGATTCTGTGTTCAGTGGCGAACGGGTGAGTAACACGTGGGTTACCTGCCTCTAAGTTGGGGACAACAGTTGGAAACGACTGCTAATACCGAATGTGATAGAAATATTAAAGGAGCCTTAAAGCTTCGCTTAGAGATGGGCCTGCGGCGTATTAGCTTGTTGGTGGGGTAATGGCCTACCAAGGCAACGATGCGTAGCCGGACTGAGAGGTTGAAC
>CAKOIJ010000003.1 GCA_934086775.1 uncultured Bacilli bacterium
GATGCAATAAGCATCTTACTATAAAGATTTGAATCAATCGCTAGTACAGGATTGGTTTTTTTATTTTCTTTGGATGTGAATTAGTTGTGTAATAGCATCTTCTAAAAAGATGATTATCATCCATATCAATATCAGGATAGCCACCTTCTAAATAGTCACAAAGTGCTTTTTGCAGATTAATTACTTTCCTATATATATAGGGTGGTAAAGAAATACTTTCACTAACATACATAACTTCAAGTATTTCCTTGAGGACAAAAGCTCCTTCATTGACTTTAAAATCTTTATAAAACTTCACGATAACATCACCTCGTTAATGATGTTAACTCTGTATAATAAATAATACAAGTTGTTTTTAAATTAAATTATAAAAAAACGATTTAACCTTATATAATAAGGAAAAATCGGTAATCATCAATGGCAGGGAATGTAAGACTTGAACTCACGACATCTGGTTTTGGAGACCAGCGTTCTACCAACTGAACTAATTCCCTATATGAATTGTGCCACTCATTTGACAAGTAATATTGTATCATATTTCTTGTTATTTTTCAATAACTGCCACATTTAGAACTAAGTGGCACAAAAATTGGCACAAAATCTATTGTTTAACAATTATTTATTTGAACTTTATTAGCAGGATAAGAATGGTTTTCTCCAAGTATTTAAAGGACTTAATCAATTTTTAACAATTTAATTTTAATCGTTTCAAGTTGTTTCAAGTCGTTAGGTTTTGGAGACGTTAATACTACCATTATATTATACCCCTAAATTTCTAAGTACATGAATAGTTTATCATAATTTTAAGTAAAAGGAAAGACTTTTTTTCATATAATTATAGTGGTGAAGAAATATGTTAATAAATTATACAACTAAAGAACTAGACTTAACTGCAAGGATTATGAGAGCAGAAGCTTTAGCTGAGGGTGATCTTGGGATGCTTATGGTTGGTAATGTAATTGTTAACCGCACTATTGCGAATTGTCTTGAATTTAAAAATGTTAGAACTTTAACGGATGTAATTTATCAAAAAAATCAATTTGTAGGTACTAAAAGTCCTCTTTTTAATAGTAAATCGACAACTAAAGAAAAAGATTTAGCTAAAAGAGTTATTAAAGGAGAGTACTATCATCCAGCAACACATGCTTTATATTTTTATGCTCCATCTAAAGGAAATACATGTAAAAATACATGGTTTAATCAAAACTTTGCTGGTAAATATAAAAATCATTGTTTTTATGAACCTGAAAAAGGTGTTTGCAAAGAACTTCATTGAAATATCATTAAACATTTGATAAAATTATACTAGGTGAAAGTATATGAAATTTATTTGTGAGTTATGTAAAAATATAGTGTCAGATATTAGTGATCCTATATTTAGATGTCCTGTTTGTGGAAGTCCTAAAAGTGCATATAAAATATACTATGAAATAGAAGATATAGATAAAAAAGTGTTTATTAGTAATAAAAATGCTGGAATTAATAGAATAGATAAAAAGTGTATTAACTGCGGGATGTGTAGAAAAACTTGTAACAAAGTAACATCACTTAACTTTGACAAAAATAATCCAGAGTGTGTAAGCTGTGGTAACTGTATACTGACATGTCCAACTGGTAGTTTAACTCCAAGATATAATTATAATGAAGTCAAAAATATTTTAAATGAAGAAAAGGTAGCGGTTGCTTTTATCGCACCTGCCGTTAGAACTAGTATAAGTGAAAGTTTTAATTTAGATGCTGGAATTAATTTAGAAGGTAAAGTTGTTAATGCTTTAAAATTACTTGGTTTTGACTATGTACTTGATACAACTTTTGGTGCTGATATTACTATAATGGAAGAAAGTAAAGAACTTTTAGAGAGATTAAACTCTAAAAAGAATTTACCATTATTTACAAGTTGTTGCCCTGCATGGGTTAAATTTATAGAAATGAAATATCCAAAATTTATTCCTAACTTATCAAGTACTAAGAGTCCTAATAGTATAATGGGATCTTTAATTAAATCTTATTTTGCAGAAAGTAAGAATATTAAGGCTGAAAATATTATTACGGTAGGAATAGTACCTTGTACTGCTAAAAAGTGTGAAGGGAATAGAAAAGAACTTGTTAATAATAATCTTAAAAATGTTGATTATTATCTTACTACTACTGAATTAATTATGTTAATAAAAGAAAATAATATTGATTTTTTATCATTAGAAGATAAAAACTATGATTCACTAATGGGTACAGGTAGTTCAGCAGGTCTTATATTTGGTAGCACTGGCGGGGTAATGGAAGCTAATTTAAGAACACTAGAGTATAGGCTAACAGGAAAGAATGAAAAATTAGACGTCAAAAATATCAGAACCACTGAGAGTATTAAAAAAGCTACTATAAAAATAGCAAACAAAGAGATTAAAGTAGCGGTTATATATGGCCTTAATAATGCAAAAACTGTAATAGAAGAAATCGAAAATAATGGCATTCACTATGATTTTATCGAAGTAATGGCTTGTCCATGTGGATGTATAGGTGGTGCAGGTAACCCACTTCAAAATGTTAATAAGTTTCAAGAAATAAGAGAAAATAGATTGAAAGAATTATTTAATGTGGATAACTCCTCAGTTATTAAGAATCCTTATCAAAACAAAGAAGTACAAAAATTATATAATAAATTTTTAAGCAAAGAAAAAATACATACTTTATTACATACTACTTATAGTGACAAAAGTCAGGATATTAAGTCCTGACTTTTATAATTAAGCAACATTTAAGCAAGTTTTAAGTAAGTTGATATTGAGATTTTTATTAATAAATGATATAATATATAGTAGGAGTGATTAAATATGAAGAACTATAACCCACCATTTGAAATAACAAATGAAATGTTAGAAAGGGTTTCTAACATTATGGAAAAAATCGGAAAGATTGATGATATAAGCAAGCTAAATAAATCTCCTTACCTAAGAAAGCAAACAAGTATAAGAAGTATTCACTCTTCTCTAGCTATTGAAAACAATAGTCTAGGTTTAAAAGAAGTAAAAGATGTCATAAATGGTAAATTAGTTATTGGTAAACAAAAAGATATACAAGAAGTTAAAAATGCTTATAAAGCATATGAAATGTTAAAAACTATTAAACCTTATTCAATTACTGAATTAAAAAAAATACACGGAATTATGACTTTCCTAACTGTAGAAGAGTCAGGGGATTTTAGAAGCGGTGATGAGGGTGTATTTGATGGGCATAAATGCATATTTGTATGTCCTGGTGCACACATGGTAAATTCATTAATGGATGATTTATTTAAATTTATAAAAATAAATAAAAATAAAATTCATCCATTAATACTATCCTCTATTTTTCACTATGAATTTGTGTTTATTCATCCATTTAGTGATGGTAACGGGAGAATTGCAAGACTTTGGCAAAATGTACTTCTATATAACTGGAGAAATATATTTGAGTATTTACCTATAGAGTCAAATATATATAAATATCAAAATGAATATTATAAAGCAATAAACGACTCTAACATTGAAGGTAATTCAAATAAATTTATTTGTTTTATGTTAAAAATGATAGAAGAAACTATAGATGAAATTAGTGAAATATTAAAAAAGCCTACTACAAATGAAGAATTAAATATAAATAATCTTCTTGATGTTATGGGTGGATGTAAACCACTAACAGCAAAAGAAATAATGATTAAATTAGGAATTAAATCAAGAGAGACATTTAGAAATAGTTATCTAAATCCAGCAGTTAAGAATGGATTTGTAGGTTTAACTGTTCCAGATAAACCCACAAGTAAAAATCAAAGATATTATATAGAATAAACTGCAGATAAAAATTTAATGAATTTCAATTTTATTATATAAAATTTCAAAGATTTATCATATGATTTTGTTATTAGAATTTAATACAAGTAGGCAAATTCTGAACAATGAATTAATTAATTTAGTTATTAATAGTAGAAATAAGGTTTATCAAATTGTAAATACTGAAATGCTTAGTTTATATTGAAATATAGGAAAAGCAATTATTGAGTTGCAACAGGGCGATTAAAGAGCAAGCTATGGAGACGCACTGCTAGAGAAATTAGCTGAAAAATTAACTAATGAATTTGGTAAAGGATTTTCTTCAAGGTGCTTTGTTATTATTGATTTAAGAATTGGAAAAATATCGCATCAAGACATTGGACAAATGCAAATGCATGTTAATTATTATGATAGAGAAATTAAACAAGTTGATTTAAAACAATTAGGATATTATTATCAACTAATAGAAATGAAACAGTTGTAAAATATACACTACCAGAAGATAATAAAACAATATTTTCTTCTGAATATAAATTACATATGCCAACTGATCAAGAATTAATTAATGCTATTGAAGAAGAAAAGAAAAACTTTGAATTAAATGAAGAAAAATTAACTATTAATTAAAATAAATTTAAATAATAAATAAACATAATTTTCATCATTTTTGTGTTGCATTCAATCCACCTATGTATATTTTCTCTCTTATTCTCGCATATGAGTTAGATAATACTTGTAAATAATAAAAATTTGTGGTATTATTTAGTACATAAAGCAAGGAGTAAGAGGAGTAATAAATAAGATTTTGTAGAGAGTTAGCGTTTGGTGGAAGTTAATAAATCAAGTTTATGAAGGTAGCTTATGAGTGTTTATTTGAAATAAAGTAAAATAAAACGTGTAATGCGCGTTAAGCATATAAGTTAAAAATTAAGGTGGTACCGCGGTTATTTATTATTATAGATATAAAATATAGTCGCCCTTTGGTACTCACCTTTTTATTTTGGGAGGAAAAATTATGTTAGATAAGAAATATGATCACAAATTAGTAGAAGAAGGAAAATATGAAAAATGGGTTAAGAATAAATATTTTGAAAGTGGAGATACTAGTAAAAAGCCTTATTCTATAGTTATTCCACCACCTAATGTTACTGGGAAGCTTCATTTAGGGCACGCTTGGAATACTACTTTGCAAGATATTATTATTAGATTTAAGAGAATGCAAGGTTTTGATGCTTTGTGGCTTCCTGGTATGGATCACGCAGGTATTGCTACTCAAGCTAAAGTTGATGCTAAGTTAAAAGGTATGGGTATTAATCCTAGAAGTTTGAATAGAGATGAATGGCTTAAGTATGCTTGGGAGTGGAAAGAAGAATATGCAGATAATATTCATTCACAATGGGCTAAGCTTGGACTTGGGCTTGATTATACTAAAGAAAGATTTACTTTAGATGAAGGACTTTCCAATGCTGTTAAACACGTTTTTGTTACTCTTTATAACGAGGGATTAATTTATCGCGGAGAGAGAATTATTAACTGGGATCCTGTTGCTATGACAGCACTTTCTAATGAGGAAGTTATTTATAAAGATGTGCCTGGTGCTTTTTATCATATTAAGTATTTTATAGAGGGGACTGATGAGTTTTTAGAGGTTGCCACTACTAGACCTGAGACACTTTTTGGAGATACTGCTGTTGCGGTTAATCCTAATGACGAGAGATATAATAAGCTTATTGGTAAGAATGTTGTTCTTCCAATTGTTAATAAGTTAATTCCTATTATTGGGGATGAACACGCTGATCCTGAGTTTGGAACTGGTATAGTTAAAATTACTCCAGCACACGACCCTAATGACTTTGAAGTTGGAAATAGACATAATTTAGAGAGAATTGTTGTTATTAATCCAGATGGAACGATGAATGAGAATGCTGGTATTTATAATGGACTTGATAGATTTGCTTGTAGAGAGAAGCTTGTAGAGGATTTAAAAGATAATGGTTTACTTATTAGTGTTGAAGAAATTGTACACTCAGTTGGGCATTCTGAGAGAAGTGATGCTATGATAGAACCTTATCTTTCTAAGCAATGGTTTGTTAAAATGAGACCTTTAGCTGATAAAGTTTTAGAGAATCAAAAGAATAAGAATTCTAAAGTTAATTTTGTACCTGATAGATTTGAAAAGATTATGAATCACTGGATGGAGATTACTTATGATTGGTGTATTTCTAGACAACTTTGGTGGGGTCACAGAATTCCTGCCTGGTATAAGGGAGAAGAAATATATGTAGGTTATGAGGCTCCTAAAGAAGATGGTTGGGTTCAAGACGAAGATGTTTTGGATACTTGGTTTTCTAGTGCACTTTGGCCTTTTAGTACAATGGGCTGGCCAGAAGAGACCGATTTATTTAAGAGATATTATCCTAATAATGTTTTAGTTACTGGTTATGATATTATACCTTTTTGGGTTAATAGGATGACTTTTGAGGGACTTCATTTTACTAATTCTAGACCTTTTAAAGATTGTTTAATTCACGGACTAATTCGTGATAAAGAAGGTAGAAAGATGAGTAAGAGTCTTGGCAATGGTGTAGATCCTATGGATGTTATAGATGAGTATGGTGCTGATGCTTTAAGATATTTCTTATCAACTAGTACTGCTCAAGGGCAAGACCTTAGATATGACGAAGATAAAGTTAAGTCAACTTGGAATTTTATTAATAAGTTATGGAATGCAAGTAGATTTTGCTTGATGAATATCAGTGATTTAAAGGAATATGATTTTTCTTCTTTAGATGATAAGGATAAATGGATACTTAATAAACTTAATAAAGTAATTGATAAAGTTACTAAATCTATGGATAAATATGAATTCAATAATGTAGGAAGTGTACTTTATTCATTTATTTGGGATGACTTTTGTGACTCTTATATAGAAATGTGTAAATTTAGTTTGGACAAAGTTAGTACTAAGAGTACACTTTGCTACACTATTAGCGCTATTTTAAGGATGATACATCCATTTATGCCTTATGTAACAGATGAAATCTATAATATGCTACCTATTAAAGATAGTGAAAGTATAGTTATAAGTAGTTACCCTACTGTAAATAAAGAGTTTTCTTTTGATAATGAAGAAAAAGAAATTGAAGAAATTATTGGATTTATAAAAGCATTTAGAAATGTTAAACAAGAAAATAACTTACCAAAAGATATTAAAGTGAAAGTTAATTTTAATAATAAATTAATTTATAATATGCTTAAACTTGAAGATAATATTGTTAATGATAGTTTAAATATAACTGAATATAAAGTAAAATTCAATGACTTAGAGGCTAGTATTTATTATGAAAAAGAAATTACAAAAGAAGATTTACTTATACAAGAAAAACAAATAGAAGCTTTAAAAGCATCAATTGAAAAAAGAGAAAAACTTCTTTCAAATGTAGGCTTTACTAGTAAAGCTCCAGAAAAACTAGTAAATGAAGAAAGAGAAAAATTAGAAAGTGAGAAAAAACTATTAAGTTCATTAATATAATAAAAAAGAAGTAGTTAGTTACTTCTTTTTAATTTTGCTATTATATCATTAAGTATTATAAATAGTACTATAAATAATATTAACATAACCGAATTTTCTAAAATATTAGGTAATATAGAAGATATATCTTTAGTATTAGAAATTAAATTATTAGTATTAATAAAGTAGTATGTGGGTAAAATATGCGCTAGTTTAAGAACACTATTTCCTAGGAATTCTGTAGGAATAAAAGCACCACACAGGAACGCTGAACCTAAAGCAACTACATTTACCACTCCGCCAACTGAATTTTTATTAATAAATGAACTTATAAGTAAACCAAAAGTTAAAGCATTTACCGAAAATAATAAAGTATTTAATATATAAAGTAATCCTTTTAAAGATAATAATGATTTACCTAGTAAGATTAATGCAAGAATACTAAATAAAAGCCATATAAATATTACGTATACTAAACTAGATTTTAAAAGTAATCTATTATGTTTTCTATAGTCCATACTACTAACGGTAATTCTTTTATTAATATTTATATCTTTAAAACTAGTGTTTACTAAAGATATTATAAATATTATAGTTGCAAGAATACTATAACTAGCAAAGTTAAAATACCTAGCAATTCTATTTTCAGAAGATTTATCTTCTTTAGAAAGGGCTTTAATATCAGTTTTATTTTCTAGAGTATCATTTATTAAAGTAATTATTTCATCTTCATTATCAGTAACCTTATTATAAATATTTTGTATATTTAAATATTCATCTAATAATAATGAAGCTAGGCTAGCATTATAATCCTTAGTACTTTTTATATTTATAATTGTTTCTTCATTATTAAGAACTTTTTCTCTATAGCCTTTGTCGATATAAATTACATAGTTAATATCTCTATAAAATAAAGCATCATTTATTTTGTTTTCATCATTTTCTATGTTAATTATATTAGAATTATTTTCTAAGTAATTTATTAAATTTTTAGTTACTCCTACTTCTTCATCTTTATTTATAATTAATATATCAGGTTTACTGCTAGTAAAAGTATCACTTATATCTCTACTAGATAAATTAATTCCTCCGAAGGATATGAGCATAACTGTATAAAGAAGTATTAATCCTTTATGTTTTCTTACAATTTTAAAGAATGTTTTAAATACTGTCATACTTGTTCCTCCTTAATGAAATTAAAGATATACTTACTAATATTACTGATATTATTATAAGACTTATTATATCAGTAAAATATCTGCTATAACTTTCATAATAATACAAGGAGTAAAATCCATCGGTTATTAACCCAGTTGGGTTTATTTTATTAATAAAAGGTAAACTTTTATCAACTAGATATTTCATTGTAATTCCATACATGCCTGCAAAGAAACAAGATATCATTGTAAAGGCTATTAAAATACCTGTTTTTGTGTTTTCACTTACTTTAAAGCTTGCTATAAATGTTCCAATAGATAAGCCACATAAACTTCCTACTAATAAAAGTAAAATTATATAATTGTTATGTGTACCAAAGTCTACTTTAAGAATAAATAATGAATATAAATAAACTATTATAAGTCCAAGTACTTGTACTAAATATGAAGCCAGTAAATTACTTAATATTAACTTATTTTTAGATAGTTTACTTACACTAGTTCTTTTACCTACTGAAGATATATTTGCACTGTGTTTATTAGACAAAAACATAGATATGAGTCCTCCATACAAACTAGTCATTGCTAAAAGTGTATAGTATTCTATATTTGTATAACTTAAATTCTTACTAGATATATCCTTTATTTTAATATCATTTTCTACTTCATTCACTATAGAATTTATAGTATTAATATCAACATTCTTATTTATTAATTTTTGATATATAGTAATTTTATTTGTTATTCTTTCAACTATTACTTTTAATACAGTTTCATTTATACCACTGTTATTAACATAAATAGTTGGTTTATTATCTTTTAAAATAAGATATCCTACTACATTACTTTCTTCAAGTAATTTTTTTGCTTCTTCTATGGAAACATACTTTATATTGAATAATCTTTCATCATTATTAGGATTACCTAAAGTTTCGAAAGTTTTTTTATACATTAAATTATTATTGAATTCTTCATTTTCTACAATAGCTATATCAAAAGTACTTAAAGTTTCCTTTTTTTCTATATTAGAAAATGCCAGTTTAAATAAAGTTCCTAATATAATAGGAAATATAAATGACCAAAAAAGTAAAGATTTATTCTTTAATAAAATTTTTAACGAATATTTAAAGTTATGTATAAACATTAATCTCTTAATTCCTTTCCTGTAAGTTCTAGAAATACATCATTAAGAGTTGGTCTTTCTGAAAATATCTTCTCATATTCAAAATTATTATCTTTTAAAAATTCTATTAAATTAGTTAAGTTGTTTTTACCTTTCTTATAAAGTATTTGAAGATTTGATTCATATTTATTTACTTCTATTACGTTTTTAAGACTCTTTATCTTGTTAATTATTTCTTCATTTATATTTTTAGCTTCTACTGTAATTTTTTCTTCTATTTTAGTTAAACTTTTTAACTCATCACTGGTACCCTCTGCAATTATTTTACCCTTATCAAGGATAATAATTTTATCACAAAGTATTTCTGCCTCTTCCATATAATGTGTTGTATATATTATTGTTGCACCTTCTTTAGCTAAAGATTTTACACTTTCAAGTATATTATTTCTACTTTGAGGATCTACTTGCACTGTTGGTTCATCTAAAAATATTAATTTTGGTTTGTGTGCAATACCACACGCTATGTTAAGTCTTCTAAGTAGTCCTCCTGATAATTGTTTAGGATAGAAATTTATAAAATCTTCTAAATGTACTAGTTCAATTGCTTCTTCTACATATTTTTTTCTTTTGTTTTTGTTTTCTATATAAAGGCCACAAAAATAATCTATATTATCTTTAACTGTTAACTCTTCAAAAACTGCAACTTCTTGAAAAATAACTCCTATTTTTTCTTTAATCTTATAATTAAAAGGTGTCATTTTTTCTCCAAAAAGTTTCACTTCTCCATCACATGTTAATAAAGATAAAATTCCATTTATTGTTGTACTTTTACCACTTCCATTAGGGCCTAGTAGGCCTAGTATTTCTCCTTTTTTTACACTAAAACTTATATTATCAACTGCAGTTAAATTTTTATATTTTTTTGTTAAATTTTTTACTTCTACTATATTCATTTTTTACCATCCTTTTCTTCTAACATCAAAGCTTTGTATTCTACCATTAATAGATTTTCTATCTCTTCTTCAGTAAAATTTACTGAGCCCATACTTACTAAAGAAGCAAGTCCATGAGTAAATATCCACATTTTAAGATGAAAGTCTTTTGCCTTTTCTTTTGTTAGACTAGTACTTTTCATTACTATTTCATTATAATTAGTAGATTCCTTATCATTTTCACTAATTATTTCGTTAGTTTTTTTTCCTCCTTCATACATATACATAAGCTTAAATAAATTATTTTCATACTTAGCAAAATTTATATAATTAATTCCAGTACTTAAGTATAATTTATCTTTAATTTTTATATCTTTTGTTAAATAATTATAAAAATAATTTTCTACTTTTTTAAAGAGATAAACATTAAGTTCGCTTGCATTTTTAAATTGATAATATATTGGTCTAATCGAGCAGTTTAATTCTTTAGCTATTTCTCTGTTACTAACTTTATTAAAACCTTTTTCTCTTGTTATTTTAAATGCTGCGTCTATTATCATTTCCTTAGTTATTTTAATATTTTTAGGCATCTGTTACTCCTTTCATAAATATTGTATCATATGATACAATATTAGTAAAGAAAATTATTTATTAAGCATATTAATATATTTTTTTAATGTACTAGTCATATATTTTCTGGGAATAATTTTTCTTTTTGCTTTTTTATCAATATTATTTAAATATTCAGAATTCAGTTTAGTTTTAAATACTCTTTCATACTTAAAAAAAGCCTTTACTGGAACATATTTAAAATCAATCTTATTATAATATTTACTACTTAGAAATTTTTCTACTACATAAACTTTTCTTCTTAAGAATGAAAGAAGTTTTCTATATTCTTTTTCTTTCATATTTAAAAGTTTTACAAGTTTTTTTGCTTTAGTATTATTTTTTTTATGAGTTCTTAAACTAGGTAACCATTTAGCAAGCAGAGATGGATATTTACTAATTAAATCAAGCTTTAATCTATTTTTTATTAATTTTGTTATTTCTTTTTCTACGGGTGTATTTAATCCTTCAAGTAGATAATCATACCTACCGAGTTCTCCAATAAATGGTAATAATTGCAAGGCTGTTTCTTCTTCGTTATTACATAAATATTTAAATATTGTTTTGAATACTCTTCTCTCTCCTTTTCCATTTCTTATATCTAAAATATATAATAAGTTAGCAAGTGCAAGATTTTTATTTTCATTAAATGCTAAATTAAAAGTATTTATTATTTCACTTTTATTAACTTTGGAATTTAGATAAAAAAGTTTTATATTATATTTCATTAGTTTACTCCTATTAGTAAGGAAGTCACATAAGTGACACAAGACTCTTCACTTAAAGTGAATAAGGCTTCTGAATACGACTATTGCTGGATGAGTCTTTTTCCTTAATAACATTCTAACATAATTAAATAAAAAAAGGTCTCTTTTATAGAGACAAACACACACTACTAAATAGTGGTGTTGTAATTGGTGTATAAATAGTCGTTTATAATATCAATATCATGAATATTATTTTCTAGAAAATATGAAATTACTAAGTCCACATCACTTTCATTTAGACAAAATCCTGCTTTTTTAAGAAGATTATTTGTTTCTTCTTTATTAAGTTTAAGTGATAAACATAATCTAACAATTATGTTCTTTCTTGGTATATAATTATAACATTTTATTTTAGAAAATACTCTTCTATCTACACCAACTCTTTTATAAACTTCTGAATTTTTTAATTTACTTCTTTTAATGTAATAAAATAATAAATTATTAAAATTCATAGCCCTATTTTGATTTAAATATTTTTCCACTTCTTCTTTCATGGCGCCTCCTATAAAGGTTTTGGTTATAGGTTAGCATATTTAAATCTACTTCTAATATAGCAAATAGTTCATAAAAAAACAAGTAGTAGTTTTTACATTTACACATGCTTTGTTAATTAAACTATTAACAAATCTTACTCACTATTTCCCGTTTCGTGATTTTTGACTTGATATTTATTACAAAAATATTATAATTAATACAGAAAATTGTGGTGAAAATCATGAAATACACAGCTGGTGAAATTGAAAAAATTAAAAAAACTTTAGAACAAGTTTGGGACAATGATCAAAGATATAGATCATCATTCAATAGTGAAAAATTACTAAAAAAATATGGTGAAAATTTAAAGAAATTAAAACTAAAATATTTACCAGTTATCGAACAAACTGTTAAAAATGGTAATATGCGATTAAAAGATTATGCAATGTTTAAAGACAAAATTGAAATTGAGCAAAACAAGAACCAAATATATGGAAGTCAACTTGTTTGGAATAACGACAATGGCCAGTACGAATTATTACCTATTATGGAACCAGAAAGAAGTTGATGAATGAAGGAAAGCGGTTGGATTAGAACCGATGCAAGAAGTCCTTGCTAGGTATGGATTAGACTGGGAAGAGCTTAAACGAAGTAATACTATTAATAGTTACCCTATTTAATTATTAGGTATGTACCCATACAAACATACACTTCTATCATAAGATATAATTAGTAAAGGAGTGAAGTAAAGTGTACAAAGATGGTATGTATTCTAACTATGAAGTAGAAGCAAATAAGGAAAGTTACAAAGAAACAAAAACTACAATGGAAACTGGCGGTTATGCTGCTACAAGTATGACTGGAATGGTTACTCCTCCAGTTTATGAATGTCCTAGAGAAAGAGTAATACATAGAGAAATAGTTCATGAGGTTCCTCATGTATGTCCAATTAATACTAGAATTATAAATCATCACATTTACAGACACACTTACAGCCCATGCTATACTTGTTGTGAGGAAAATGAAGTGTGTAATGTAAATGAAGGATGCTGTGGTAACTTTTAAATTGAGGAGAAATCCTCAATTTTTTTATGTTTGTATATAGGTTATCCAATAGTTGATTGCCTTGTTAATAAAATTATAATTTAAAACTTATTAACAAGTTATATGAAATACATATTATAAGTTAGTTACTTAACTGATGAATTCTATAAGTACTATAGACTTTTGATAAAAGATATTTAAAGAAAAATAGCTGATATTATGTGTTACAATCAGTTTTTTCTTTCTTTTTAATAAAAATCAAAAAATTATTATTTTCTACTATTCAGTTAACAATTCCTAATGATATTGATAGTATTCCTAAAACAATGTGACTTAAAGTTACACCACTTAAGTTATAATCTTTCCTATATAAATGATACCAAACATATCCAATTATAAATGTTAATACACAAGTCAAAATATCTTTATAAATTATATGAACAAATGAATAGCACAAACTTGAAATAATTATCCACATCCATTTTCTTTTACTACTTTGCTCGAAATAACCAAGTACTCCTCTATATAGAAATTCTTGTATAGGACAAGATACAAAGACATAGAAGATATAAAACAAAGTTGTTTCATTAGCAATATATTTATCAACATGAAACAATTTTAATATAATTATTATAGTGCAAAATAGTATAATTAAAGGTAAATTCCTTTTTATTGAGAGAATAAAATTATTTTTAGTTAAACCTAATTCTTTATTAGAAATTTTAAATAATTTCATTAAAATATAAATTAATATTCCAATAATAGTTAATATATAAAATTTAATTTCAAATAAATAATTATTATTCATTATTAATATAGGTACCAAAATATAAGTTAATAATATTATTATAATAAATGTTTTGTTTTTCACTATTATTCCTACTTTCTTTCTAA
Organism: uncultured Bacilli bacterium; assembly: GCA_934086775.1. Taxonomy (GTDB): domain Bacteria; phylum Bacillota_I; class Bacilli_A; order RF39; family UBA660; genus CAG-628. Next base: position 14,315 of record CAKOIJ010000003.1, read on the forward strand.
TAAACATACACTTTCAACATGATAAGTACAAGGAAACATATCAAATAATTTTATACTTTTAAGTTTATAAAGTTCTTTTAAAGAATTTAAATCTCTTGCAAGTGTTATTGGTTCACATGACATATAAACTATTTTTTCAGGCTTTAATTCTTTTATAACATTTATAGTTTTTTTATCCATTCCACTTCTTGGTGGATCCGTAATAATTAAATCTACTTTATCTTTTATATTCTTAATTTTGTCTTCTACTTTACCATGTATAAATTCCACATTAGATATTTTATTTAATTTTATATTTTCTAAAGCATTTAAGTGAGAATATTTATTTACTTCTATTCCAACTACTTTATTTGCTTTTTGGCTTGCCATTAAAGAAAGAGTACCTACTCCACTATATAAATCTAGTATTAAATTAGAATTATCTATAATATGTTCCATATATTTAAATATTTCTTCTAATATGTAGGTATTTACTTGAAAGAAAGAATTTATATCTATTTTAAATTTATATTCATTAACATTCATGATTAAAGAACTATTTTTATCAAATATAACTTCTTTACCATTAGTTCTTAATATTATTTCTTTATTATTAGATTTAATAGTTTTTATTTCATTATTTATTAAATCATTTGCTATTAGACACCTGTCTATAGGTATTATTTCATTAGTTTTTTCTTTCATATAACCTATTATATTATCTTTATTATGGAGAGTTATTTTATTTCTATAATTATATCTTTTATTTGATGGTACTATATCTAAATCTATACTTATACCTGAATATTTTAATAAAATATTTTTTACTTTATTTTTTTTAAATAATAATTCATTATCATAGGTTGTATGCTCTAGGTTACAACCACCACATATATAATAATATGGGCATTTATTACATATTCTTTCTTTTGAAGGAATAATTACTTCTTTTAATAAACCTATACTATAATTTTTCTTACTCTTTATAATATCAATGTCTACTTCTTCACCTGGAAGAGCATATTTAACAAATACTACCTTATTATCTACTCTAGTAATTCCCTCTCCTTCATGATTTAAACCTGTTATTAACACTTTCATTTTTATCACTTTCTTTCACTTATATTTAACATTATATCATAATAATTAAATATAATTAAGTGAAAGGAGATTAATGAAAAAATTATTTAATAACTATAAGAGTTCTTTTATTCTTTTATTAAGTATTATACTTGGGGCTATAATAGGAATTATTTTTAAAGAAAAAATACTTTTCTTAAAACCTTTTGGAGATTTATTTATTAACCTATTATTAGTCATAGTACCACCACTTATTTTTTTAACAATTACTACATCTATAGGTAAAATGAATAAACCTAAAAGAACTTTTAAAATTCTATGTAATATTTTTATTGTATTTTTTATTACATCTTTAGTTAGTTTATTTATTGGCTTTCTATTTACTAGATTTAATTTAGTTGATGCAAGTAATATAAGAGATATTTTTAATGGATTAAGTACTGTTAATGTTAACACTGAAAAAGCAGATTTACTGGGAAGAATGGTTAGCACAATAAGTACGAATGATTTTGTTAACCTATTATCTAAGGAAAATATTGTTGCATTAGTAGTCTTTAGTGTAATTGTAGGCATTGCTATTTCTAGTACAAAAGATAAATCAAAAGACTTTTTAAATGTTCTTATTAGTATGAATAATGTTATGGAAAGAATTATTAAATACATTATGTATTATGCACCTTTTGGTCTTGGATGTTATTTTGCAGTTTTTACTAGTAATTTTGGTTCTTCAATTTTAAAGGGTTATTTTAAGACTTTCTTAATATATTTAATAGCTTGCTTATTTGTCTATTTTATTATTTATTCAATTTATGCATTTTTATCAGGAGGAAAGAGAGGGTTTCATCTTTATTGGAAAAATATTACTCTTCCAACTTTAACTGCTTTATCAACTTGTAGTTCTGCTGCTTCCATTCCAGTAAATATAAAAGCTACAAAGAATATTGGTGTAGAAGAAAGCATAGTAAACACTACTATTCCACTTGGTACTTCATTTCATAAAGATGGTTCAATCATAGGTAGTGTTTTTAAAATAATGTTTTTAGTATATTTATTTAATTCAAATATTAATACATCTAAAATAATATTAATAGCTCTTATAAGTACGCTTTTAGTCACTGCAATACCTATTGGTGGAGGTACTATATCAGAATTATTTATTATTACTCTTCTAGGTTTTCCAGTAAGTACTTTACCTATTTTAACAGCAATTGCGACTATTATAGACGCACCAGCAACTGTACTTAATGTCACTGGTGATACAGCTTCTTCTATGTTAATTTCAAGACTAGTAGATGGAAGAGAATGGCTTAATAAAAAGTGAGAAAATTCTCACTTTTTTAAATTGTTATTCTCTTCTTTACACCTTTTTGCACCCACTTTTTGAAGAAAATTACACCTTTTTGCACCCACTTTTGTTGTTTTAATTGTTTTTGTACAAAAAGCATCCCTTTTCATGGGAATTAATAATGCCTACTGCCTGCAAATAAGAATAAATTATAGTAGAGCCTACAAACTTCATACCTCGAGTTTTCAAATCATTACTAATTTCATCACTTAAAGGAGATGTAGTTTTATTAATTTCTCTAAAAACTTTACCTTTAGTAAAAGTTTTTAAATAGTTGTAAAATGAATTATACTCATTTATTATATTTTTAAAAATTTTAGCATTTTCTATACTAGCATTTATTTTAAGTTTATTCCTTATTACATTCTTATTATTATAAAGTTCATTCTTTTTAATTTCATCATAATTAATCACTTTATTTATGTTGAAGTTATCATAAGCAAGCCTAAAACTTTCTCTTTTATTAAGAACACATTCCCACGAAAGTCCGGCTTGAAATGACTCTAAGATAAGCATCTCAAATAAATATAAATCGCTTGTATTTAATACTCCCCATTCATTATCATGATAATCAACGTATTTTTTATTATTTATATTACACCACTTACATCTATTCATAAAGCATCACTAAAATTATAATATCAGATTTTATTAGTTTTTTCCATAAAAAAATTAATTAAATAAACTAATTAACTTTTCTTCATCGCTTTTACTAAAATAAATATTATAAGTATTATTTTGTCTAGTTAAACTATTTTGTGTAAATTCTAAATATTTATCTTCTTTATTGTATAAAACAATTAAAAAATTACTCATCATAGCATTTATATTATTTGTATATTTTGCTTTCTTTAAAATATTAGTAATATATTTAATCTCTTCAGTATTTTCTATAGTTTTAAATATTTCATAATTTCTTTCTTCATCTTTAGAACTTAATTTAAGAAGTTCTATTTTAGTTACTTCATTAAGTTTATTTAGAGTTTTATTGATGTTTTTTTGTGCTATATGTGTATAACAATAATCCTTGTTAAATGGTGCTTTTTTAACTATATTAATATCACTATAGAACGAATCTATCTCACATTTATAAACATCAAAGAATAATGTTTCATAATATGTATAATTATCTACTGTAATACTTCTTAATCTAAGTCTTGGTATTTTATAATTATATTTTACGTTTATAAAATCAAATAAATTAAGTATAATCACTAAAGCCATAGTAAAAAAAATACTTATTATTTTATTATGTTTTAATCTTTTTGTTAATTTAATTATACCTAAAATAGTTATTATAATTCCAAGCATTAAGTAAATTAAAGAATTTCTAGTTTCAGAAATTAAAGCATAAACAAAAAATATAATTGAAAATCCCCAGACTAGAAGTAATACGGAATAATATAGGTTATTTTTATCATTAAGCTTAGTAGTGTAATCAATTAAAGCATCATAGCTTTTGTTTTCTTCACCATTTAGTAAATCATTCACATTAATACCTAGGACTGAACATAGAGGTTTAAATAAACTTATATCAGGCATACATTTACCATTCTCCCAGTTAGACACACTCCTATCAGTGACACCTAACTTATCTGCAAGTTCACTTTGCGTTAAACCTCTTTCTTTTCTTTTAATTAAAATAAATTTACCAACTTTCTTTTGGTCCATAATTAGTCACCTCTAGACAAATATATCATATAAAAGAAAATAATAACACGAAACATTTCTTGAGTTAATAAATTATTTCATAATCTAAAACACATTTAGTTATAATTACACATTCCTGATTTAATTTATTTTTTATTGTTAATCCAATTTTATTTATAGTACCAGCATCTACATCAAAAACGGTTAATTTAACAATATTTTCTGTAATATAACTTTCATCATTTTTTAAATATCCGCCGGTATTTAAACTAATCAAATAATTTACTTTTAGTTCTTTTAATACTTCACTTATAAATAATTTAAAACTGTCAAAGTCTATAACTAAATTATTATTTTTATCCATTAATCCAAAATAAATATTATAAACACTTTCTTTTTTCATAGTTCACCCTTAATATTATAAATAATTATGTATTTAATATACTCTAGTGCCGCTTAGTACTTGTTGATCTGTAGTTAAAAGAACTACACCACTTTCACTGTCTACTCCCAAAACTAGGACTTCACTTTTTACTTCACTAATTTTAATTGGCTCAAAATTAATAACACAAATTACTTTTTTACCAATTAAATCTTCAGGTTTATAAATATCGGTTATCTGAGCAGAAGAGTTTTTTATTCCAAGCTCTCCTAAATCAATTTTTAACTTGTATGCAGGTTTTCTTGCCCCTTTATTTATACTGGCATCTATAATAGTACCTACTCTCATATCAACTTTTTTAAATTCATCTATAGTTAACATAAATTCCTCCTAAAATGGCATTTTCATATTACCATTTGCAAAACTTCTCATCATTTTTTTCATTTCTTCAAATTGTTTTAAAAGTCTATTCACTTCTTCCACACTTGTTCCACTACCTTTAGCAATTCTTATTTTTCTACTTGCTTTTAAAATATCTGGATTTCTTCTCTCTTCTGGTGTCATAGAAAGTATAATTGCTTCTATTCTAGCCATAATTTTTGGATCTATACTTATATTGTTAAGACCCATTTTTCTAGCACCAGGTAATAATTTCAACATATTTTCAAGTGGGCCAAGTTTTTTTATTTGTTTAAGCTGGCTTAAAAAGTCTTCTAAATCAAAGTTACCTTTTTTCATTTTTTTTGCAGTTTTTTTAGCTTCTTCTTCATCAATAACCGAGCTTGCTTTCTCAGCAATACTTAAAATGTCCCCGTAACCTAAAATTCTATCTGCTATTCTGGAAGGAACAAATTCACTTATTCCATCAAGTTTTTCACTTTCACCTATAAATTTAATAGGTATATTAGTTAAATGCCTTAAACTAAGTGCAACACCGCCTTTGGAATCTCCATCCATCTTAGTTAGTATTGATCCAGTTATAGGAAGTTTTTCATTAAAACCATTAATAACATTAACAGCATCTTGCCCCATCATAGCATCAATAACTAATAGTATTTCATCAGCTTTTACTTCATTATTAATGTTAACAAGTTCTTCCATTAATTTCTCATCAAGTTGTAATCTACCGGCTGTGTCAATAAGTACATAGTTATACCCTTTACCTTTAGCATATTCTATCCCTCTTTTGCTAATTTGTACAGGATCTCCTTTTCCTTCTTCATAAACTTCAATATTTAATTGTTTACCAAGTGTTTTTAATTGTTCTATTGCAGCTGGTCTATAAACATCACATGCAATAAACATTGGTTTTTTATTATACTTTTTTCTAACTAAATTTCCAAGTTTACCTGTAGTTGTAGTTTTACCACTTCCTTGAAGACCACACATTAAAACTACAGTAAAATCTTTAAGTATTAGTTCACTTTGATCTTCTCCTAGTAGTTTAATAAGTTCTTTTCTTAAAATACTTACAAAAACTTCTCCTGGTTTTAAACTCTTAGCAACTTCTTCACCTAAAGCCTCCTCTTTAACTCTATTTACAAACTCTCCTACTATTTTATAGTTAACATCAGCTTCTAGTAAAGCAAGTCTAACTTCTCTAACCATTTCACTTATATTTTCTTCATTAATTTTTCCATAACCTTTTACTTTAGATATAATACCATCTAACTTTTCACTTAAATTATCAAACATGTTATCAATCTCCCTTTTTAATTATATCATTTTTTATTACTTTAATATAGTTCTTTTTTAACTTTACACATATCTGTAAAATAATGCACATATAATTTGAAATTAAACATTTAATATAGTATAATCATTTATACAGGAGGGTGTTTTTTAATGAATAGTGAAACTAAAGAATATATACCTAATTTAACTAGAAGAGAAGTTTTAGTAAGTGATCCAGATCATGAATACATGTTTTTTGATGTACTAAGTGATAAAACTTTAATGAGTAAATTTAAGGAAGAATATGTAAAATTATCAAAGGGGCCATTATTATATAAGTTAATAGTAAACAAAATTGATTGGTTCAATTTGGGGAGTAGTATATATGTTCCTAGTGAAAATGAATTCTTTGAAATGGGATTAGTACCACTTAAAAAATATGTATTTAATTACAAAAAGGTATTTATTGATGACAATAGAGATGCTATAAATGCAAATAGATATAAAAAAGTTGTTACAAAGGAAGGAACTTATTATTTATTTATTCCATATGGATTTATTAAAATTGGTAGAACATATACTAGTAGCCCGGTTATTAAAGTTTCTGAAGATATATATAATTTAGCAAAAATAAGTGCTGGTAAATTTACTGATGTAACTAAGGATGATATTAGTATGTATAGCCAATTCTTTAAAGTAAGTGAAGTTCCATATATGGTTAAAAGTGAGGCTTACATAGAAAAAGAATATAGAAATGGGGACATCACTAATAAAGAATATTCATCACTTCTTGAAGAATATACAAGAGAAGAAAAATTAGTAAAATCACTTAAGAAAAACTGATAAAATTATTATTTTATCAGTTCTTTTATTTCATTTATAAATTATAAAAACATAGCCATGTAAAGTGGTAAATAAACAATATCCCCCTCTACTTTTAAATCTTAGTATGAAGAACATACCTTGTGCCAACATTTTTCTTATATTTTTCCTTAAATCTATCAATAGAAGTATGTTTTTTATAATTTCCAGACTTAACTAAAATTTAACGATTTGACCATATAAAACAATAAAAAGCCTAGTTATTAGTCATTTTATTTTCAATAATTAGTGTTTTCAACATTTTGATTAAATATCTTTTTACTTCTTCATTAACATTATTCATATTTTTAAGTGTGTTTAAAATATCATTAACATTAAAATCAAAATGTTCATCATACTTCATATTCATAGATTTAATTAAAGATTCTATTACTTCTTTAACTTTATCTCTATCTAGACTTTCTAGATTAGTAGTAGTACTTTCATGTAATTTTTTGCTCATACTAGATAGTTTACTTGGAATAAAATAATTTCCAAATACTTTCCAAGATGTTGGATAGTGTTCATACACGAAAGTATTATTACTTTCTACAACGCTATAGTTATCCATGTTTAAAAGTACTCCAACAACTGAAGAGGAAGGTACAATAGTTACTAATTTATCTTTAATTTTGTTAAATTTAGAAGAGTTAAATTCTTCTTTTAATAAACCAGGTCCATCAAAATTATAAATTTTTTTAATCCTTTTAAAAATATTATTGTTTGTTTCTAATGAACTTACTAAAGCCAAATTACCGCCTTTACTATGTCCACAAACATAAATGTTTTTATCATTAAACTTAACATTTTGCTTTAAATAATTAATAGCCATTATTTGTGTATTAGTGGGATAATAATAATAACCTAATCTAAAGTTTTCATACCATCCAATTACTGATCCATCTGTACCTTTATATGAAAATATTGTATTAATACCCATATAAAATATACATGCTCCAAACTGAACTGACTCATTTTTTATATTCACAAAATTTTTGACTCTTAAACTTTTATATCTTTTGCTATCTTTAATAGAATTTAGCATTTCATAGGCAATTTTTCCCATTTTACTATAATCATTTTTATCAACTGTTTTTTCTACATATTTAATAAACTCAGATATGCTTAATTCCACATTAAAACTTTTTATAGGTAAGTATGAAAGTATAGAGAAAAGTAAAATATCAAGTTCGTTAATATTGACTTCTTCTAAACTAGTATTTTTATAAAAATTTAAATAATCTTTTATTGTATACATAAGTACCTCCTAATTAAAAAACTTCCGAAGAAGTTAATTAAATTTTACAGTTTTAGCCCATTCTTTAAATTTAGGTAAATATTTTTCTTTATCTTTAGCATCACAAGAAAAATTAAAAGACCAAAATGCATCATCTGATTTATAATAACTAACAAAATGAAAATAAGTTTTACTTTTTTCTTTTTCTTCATATTTATAAAAACTTAAAGTGTCTTGAAGAATTAATTCATAATCCGTTTTTAAACTGTTTAATATAGTTCCTGCATAGTCAATTACTGTACTATCTTTAGTAAGTTTATCATTGCTATTTTCATATGATTCAAAAGAATTTTTAGTAGCTTTCATTTTTATATTTATATTTTCATAATTAAAAGTGTTTTCTTCATTAGTCATATCCTCTTCCATTGTTATACTGAATTCATTATTAGTATATAGTTTATCTTTTGGTTCATATTCACATCCTGCTAAGAAAAAACATATAACTAAAGCTGTAATTCCTAATAATATTCTATTCTTCACTTTACTTCACCTATAATAAGTTTAACATACTTTTTATAAAATATCTATACAAATGTTTTTGGTGTACACTTAATAAAGTTTTAGTTATAAACAATTTCATATGGATTTTCAGGATTTCCATTTCCTTTAGACCATATAGTGTCTTTTTTGATACTAATAACAGTCGTAGAGTGCTCAATCATTTCACATCACTGAGAAATGATTAATCGATCACTAAATTATGATCTTTCAAACATAGAAAAAAATAAGGAAGAAAATTAACTGATTTTCTTCCTTTATTTTAATTAACTTGTGAAAAAATATTTTCTTAAGAATTAGAATAACCATATTTACCATCATCAAATTTTATAAATACATTTATTAGAATGCCTAGTATAGAAACTAAAATAATATAGACTAATTCTACTTTTAAGAAATAAAATATAACTAAAAATATTGTTCTACCAAAATTATTTAATAATTCTATAAATGTAACATAACTTATAACTGAGTAATTTTTGCCATAACAATATATATTTCTAAGAGTTATAGTGTCTATTGAAGAAGAAATAATTCCTTCTATAAAAATAGTAAGTAAGAATATAGTTTTGTTAGTAATAAATAATTTAAGTAAGTAAACTATAGATACTAGTAAAAGGGATAATGATAGATAATCTTTTTTATTTTTATCCATCATTTTAGATAATAAATAAATATAAACTATACTACCAATACCCGCTACTATATTTATAATACCTATAAATTTTAAATTACTTTTTATATTAATATAAATATAAAGGGGGAATAAAGTAATAATAATATATCTTAATTGGTCAAGTAATATAAAAATATAATTTCTTTTAGGAAATGTTTTTATTACTTCTAAAGTTTTATTTTCATCTTCTATCTTAATATCTTTAATTTTAGTTAGTGGTATTATACTTAAAAGCATTAATACTACTACAATTATAGATAGAATATAGTAATTAAATTTTTCTATAATTAAAGCTCCTATGTATGAAGAAAATAAACCACCTATAATAGTAAAAATTGTATAAAGAGAAGTGTTATCTGTGGCTTTTTTATTTTCAATTATTGAAAGAGCATATGTGTGTCTACCAAGCCAATAAAACATTAAATATGAAGAATAAAGTATTGCTAATATGATTAAAGAATTCATATAGTTTAAGTAAATATAAGTTACTCCAAACAATAAGGCACTTATAATCATTAATTTAGTATAGGAAAGATTATTTCCTATTTTTCTGCCAATAGGAATAAATAATAAACAAAAAGTATATTTATAAATTAAAAATAAAATAATATTGTTTATACTGTAATTATTTTTATATAAAATTAAAGGAATAAATAATTCAACTAATAATTTAGCGAAGCTAGTTATAAAAATAAACAAGTTATATTTTTTTAAATTAGACATTAATATTATTCTTTCTTTCTATAATAGTATTAAAACTATCTTTAGTACATCTTAAAATTATTTTATTTATTTTAACTCCATTTAATTCTAAATATACTTTTGTTTCATTATCCTTTATATCACTTATGACCTTCTTAATAAGCTCTCTTTCTATTGTTTTAGTATTTAAAGTATTAAATCTATAAGACTTATATTTATTATTAATGTTTACTTCTATTTCTACTATTAATGAGTCAGTATTTTCAAGTAAATAGTTAAGTTTACTTGATTTTAAATTATCAAAATAAATAGAATAATTGTTTTCTTCATAATCATAATTTTGGATTGCAAATAACTTTTTATTACTAAAAATAATTAATAATAAAATTAGCAAAATAAAAACTACTTTCTTCATACTAAACACCTATTAATATAGTAAGAATTTTTTAGTTTTTTATTTTACCAATTATTTCTATTTAATTTTTAATTTCTTTATAACTTCACTGCTTATCTCTTCTCTTGATTTAACTTTATCATCTTTGAAACAATCAATTTTAATGAAATTATAGATTTCTGTAAGTTCTAGATAAACTTGTTCACTTCTTATTTGGTGAAGTTTATTTTTCTCTGCTTCATCTAGTAATTCATTTCTATTCTTTTTAATTTCTTCACCATAAGCATAAGGTAAATAAAGAAATATAACTATATCTGCTTTTGGTAGTTCTAATAAATTAAATTCCAAAGTTTCAAGAAAATTATATATTTTAATTCTTTCTTCTTTACTATCTATTTTGCTACCTTGATGAGCCATGTTAGAATATACATATCTATCCATTATTAAAAAATCATTTTCATCAAGTAATTTTTTAATTACTGGAAGGCTTGCTCTTCTATCAGCAGCATAATAAAGTGTTGCTACTTTGGCATCTAGCTCCATAGGTTTATCAAACCAGGAAGCCATAATAGATGGTTTTCCTAATAGTGGTCCTCCTATTATCTTTCCTGTAGGTGTTTCATATCTAGGATAACTAATTGTATCAACTTTATAACCCTTATTTATAAGATATTCTTTTAATAACTTTGTTTGTGTTTCTTTACCAGAACAATCTGTTCCTTCAATTACTATAATTTTTCCCATACTTCTACCTCAATTTCTTTATTAATATATTTTTATGTTCTTCTTTTAATCCACCATTATAAAAAGAAGTTTTTACTAAATAGTTTTTAAGTTCATTAAAATCAGTAAATATTTCATCATCTAAAATGGCAAATTTATTTATATCATGATTTTTTAAATAATCTCTTATTTCTTCTCCCCTGTTACCATAAATACTTTTAGTAATATCGTAAATATCTATACCAAATTCTTTTAAATATCTTTTAGTATCTTCAAAACTTTTAAGAAGTCTCCATGAAGAAGTTACTACTATGTATGCTTTAGTTTCATCTATTATTTCTTTTAAAACTTTTAAGCATTTGATATCAAGTTCTACCCTACCCAGTTTATTATTTTTAGTTCTTTCAAAGTACTCATTACTATTTAGTACACCATCAATATCAAGAAATATTACTTTCATTAAAAGTTCCTCCATACTCATTTTACTACTAAAAAGAAGATTTATCTATATATTTACCACATATTAGTTAAATTACCATCTTTCTTATAATATTCATCCATTAATTGGACATAAAGCCAATCACTTTTAATCAGGTCTTCTTCTGTATAATTTATTACATGTAAATCATAATCAAGTGCTTCTGCTATGTAATAATAATTGTTATCAATACCAATGATAATTCCTATATGGCCATATCTACTAATTAAGTCTCCGACCTTTACTTTGGTTTTATCAAATTCGCTTTTACTAATTTTCATCTTGGTTCCAAAATCATCTAGATCATCATCTCTTTCAAAATCAATTCCAGCCCCTGAATCACCTATGTTAAAGCCACCATTTAGAAAAGCCCATGCTATGAAACCACTACAATCAAGGCCATTTATTTCTTCTCTTTTAAAGAGTTTTGAATACAAAGGACAGCCCCATATGGAAGGCCCATATAAACTTGACTTAATCTCCTTAAATTTATTTTCATTTAAATAAAGACCTTTATGATAGTATCTTCCTTCACCATCAACATATTCTTTTTCAGCATAGTTATTAAGCCTTCCATTTTCATAGAAGTATTTAATTCTATACTTAAACTCAAGAGTTAAAAATCTGGATGCTGCAATTACTCCCGCGCGTGTCTTATACCCTGCATTATTGATTTTAAAAAGTAATGCTTCATCTAATGTCTTTGCATCATTTTCAGAGTACACTCTACAACCTAAATACTCTTTATTATTGTCTATATGTGGAAGAGTATATAAATCAGTAACAATAACATCTATAGTTTTCTTTGCTTTACCTTTTTCTAGTTCGATGTAAGTACTTCCTAGTTTCTTTCCAGTAATTATGTTATCATTTATACTTATTATATCGGTATTTAGCTTTATACTAATATCACTATCAATTTTTAGTTTATAACTTTCGTCTATTGTTAATATGATTTTATTAATATCAGTTATTATTTCTTCTTTTTTATTTTTAACTCTTGAAGAAATAAATATTATTAAAAATATAGTTATTAATAGATAAAAAATCAATTTCTTTAAAAACACTTTATACTTCTTTTTTAATCTTCTTTTCATAAGTATATTATAGCATAATTAATTTATTATTGTAACTATTTCTCTTTTAATAAATTATTTACTAACTTTTCTAATTTTATTAGAGAATTATTATTGCTGTATTTTTTTAAGTTGTTTTTATATTTTTTTAAAAGATTTTCGTTATTTAATAACTTGTTAACATTTTTTATTAAACTCTTATAGTTTTTTGAATATACTCCATATCCATTTTTACAAACATATTTAGAATTATAGTTTTCTTGTCCACCATTACCAGGAATTAAAATCATAGGTACTTTTGCATTTAAACATTCAGTTATACTTATACCTCCAGGTTTAGTTATAACTATGTCACTTATATTCATGAAGTTACTTACTGAATTGGTAAAACCATGTACTTGTACATTTTTATAACTGTTATTTTTTATATAAAGATCACATTTCTTTTTTAATTTTATATTTTTTCCACATATAAATATAATATTACACTCGAATTCCTTGGATAATAATTTTTTAAAATAATTATATGAATAATTAGAACCTAGGCTTCCTCCAGCAAAAAATAAAATGGTTTTTAAATTATTATCTATTTTATGTTTCTTTTTAAGTTCTTGATTATTCTGTATATGTTTAAAATAGGTAGATACAGGTATTCCATAGTCATATATTTTATTTTTGTTTATACCTTTATTAATTAAAGATTTTTTAATAATTTTATTTGCTACTATAAATAAATTAGTATTTTTTTCATCTCTTTCCCATAATTCATGACTTGAATAATCAGTTATTATACTTATTAATTTAGTTTTATCTTTTAAAATAGATTTGATAGTAGTACCAAAAAAATGAGTAGATATTATTAAATCAGGAGATATTGCTTTAATTCTATTTTTTAAGGAACTGAGTTTAAACATTAATTTAAAAACTATTTTATATGAAATTGTTGTAAATTTGTTATCAAATACTTTGTATAGGAAACTATATAAATGATTGCTCCTATATTTAATATTTAAATTAAATAGAAGAATACTTATCTTTCCAATAAAACTTACATATTCTAGTATATCTATTATGTAAAGTTCATAATCTTTTTTATTTAAATAGTTATATATATAATTTGCAACTGACTTATGCCCAGAACCATAGGTTGCATATAACACTAATATTTTCTTCATAATTGCTCCCATTTAACTATATTCTAATTATAATAAATAATTAAAAAAAGAGAGTTAACTCTTTAATATTCTAAGTATATTTATACCTTTCTACTTTAGATAGTTCTGTTCTAAGTAGTACATATTTTACAGGTTGATTACTTTATCATATCACTCTTACTAAATAAATTTTATATACATTTCTTTTATCTATTATATGGAGTTATTCTAATTGAAAATATAACTATAAAAAAACAACTTGTTTTAAACAAGTTATTTTTTATAAATTAACGTTATGATATATATTACTTACATCATCTACATCTTCTAGAAAAGTTAAAATTTTATCAAAAGCTATTTTATCTTCTCCTTCAAGAGTAACCATATCTTTAGCATATTTACCTATTTCGTCAACTTCAAATTCACATTTTGGAAATGCTTCTTCTAAAGCCTTTTTAACAACGCTATAACTACTTGGTTCAGCATAGACAATAACTACATCGCCATCTGTTTCCATGTCATTCATGTCAACATCTGCATTTATTAAAGCTTCCATTATTTCTTCTTCTGAATGTCCTTTTAACCCAAGTGCACATAAATTTTCATACATGTATGAAATTGCTCCTTGTCCAGCAACTTTCATGGCAGTTTTATTGGCAACTGTTTTTATACTTGCAACTGTTCTATTAACGTTATCAGTTAAACACTTAATTATTAAATTACTTCCGCCTGGTCCAAATGCTTCATATTCACAAACAGTATAGTCTTCTCCTACGCCTTTATTAACTTTTTCAATACTTCTTTGAATAACATCAGCAGGAACTTGTTCCTTCTTTGCTTTTTCAATAATACTTCTTAAAGTTAAATTACCATTAGGATCTGTTCCTCCAGTTTTAGCTGCTTGATAAATTTCCTTTGCATAAATTGAATATAATTTTGATTTAGCAGCTGCTGTTTTCGCCATTGATGCTGCTCTTACTTCATGCGCTCTTCCCACATAAATCACCTTCCTTAATCTAAACTTTTAATCTCGCTTATTATTTTATAATATTTTTCATAATTTTTAAAGTGGTTTTCTTTATTTTCTTCTATAAATTTATTTGAATCTTCCTTTGCTTTTAATAAAATCTTAAAATCTCGTTTTATATCTGCTATTTTAAAGGTCATATCTCCACTTTGTTTTACTCCAAAAAGATCACCTTCTTTTCTCATTTCATAATCCTTTTCGGTAATATAAAATCCATCATTACTTTCTTCTAATACCTTGAGTCTTTGATTCAATTTTCCAATTAATATACACGAACAATCAAAGTTATTTCTTCCAATTCTACCTCTTAACTGATGAAGAGTAGCTAAGCCAAACCTATCAGCATTAAATATAACCATCATAGTTGCATTTTCTACATCTACTCCTACCTCAATAACTGTAGTAGATACAAGTACTTTAATGTCTCCATTCTTAAATTCGTTCATAATTTTTTCTTTTTCATCATTACTTAACTTTCCGTGTAAAAGACCTACCTTTATTTTATTATTAAATGCAACTTTTATTTTGTCTTCAAGTTCTAGGGCAGATGATAGTGATGAAGAGTTTTCTTCTATTAAAGGTGAAACTACATATACCTGGTGACCTTTCTTTATTTCTTCAAGCATCATATATAAAACATCTTTTATTTCACTTTCACTTTTTATTATAGTTTTAACTTCTTTTCTACCATTTGGTTTAGTTTTAATTAAGGAAATATCCATATCACCATATATAGTTAGTGCATAAGTCCTAGGTATGGGAGTTGCAGACATATAAAGAATATCTGGAAGTTCACCTTTAGTTCTTAAATTTTCTCTTTGATGAACACCAAACCTATGTTGTTCATCAGTTATAACTAAACCTAATTTTTTAAACTCTACTCTTTCATTCAAAATAGAGTGTGTTCCTATAAGTAAATCTATTTCACCACCCTTTAATTCCTCATATATCTTTTCTTTATCAGTTTTTTTTGTTTTACCAAGCAATAACTTGGTTTTAATAGCTAAACCACTAAATAACTTACAAATGTTCTCATAATGCTGTTTAGCAAGTATTTCAGTTGGAACCATTAATGCAGTTTGGAAACCTGAAAGATAGCAAATATAAGATGCTATAATAGCAACTATAGTTTTACCACTTCCAACATCACCACAAATTAATCTGTTCATTCTCTTATTGCTTGTCATATCTTTATAAATATCGTTAATAGAAGAGATCTGATCTTTGGTAAGTGAAAAGGGTAAACTGTCTACAAATGAATCTAATTTATCTCTTGGACAGGTTTTAGTATTTTTCTTATTCTCTTTAGTTTTTTCATATTTTAAATAATTAATTTTAAACATAAACTTAAAAAGTTCTTCATAAATTAGTTTTAACTTAGCTTCCTTTACTTCATTTATATCTCTAGGGAAATGTATTTTTCTTATAGCCTCTTCCTTAGCAATTAATTTATATCTAGTATTTAAATATTCAGGAATATAATCATATATTAAGAGATTTTTAGAACTAGCGATCCTTATAAATTTGTTAATTTGATTATTAGTTAAACCATTAGTTAAATGATAGACACTTTCTATACTTCCAGTATTTATTTTATTTAAAATAATAGTGTTTGCTACTATTAAATTCTTCTTTTCATCATATTTACCTATAACAGTTATTTCTTTTAGAGGTGTTAAACTAGTTTTCATAAAAGCTCGGTTATAAATAGTTACATTTATTTCTTTTAAATTTGAAATCATTTTAAAAGACAAAATATTAAACTTTCTTTTAATATATCTAACTAATGGAATAGAATTAACAGTACCCTCGATTATTACATTAGTTTTATCTTTAATAGTATTAGCATTATCTATATTATAAACTTGATATCTATATGGATAATACTCAAGTAAATCTTCAACACTATAAATTCCAAGTGTATTTAATAATTTTATATATTTAGAAGTAATCCCTTCTATATTATTTAATTCCATACTTAACCACCAATTCCTAGTATAAATTATATATTAAGAAAATGTAAATTAATTAAATATAATCAATTTCATTTTCTTTATATCCATTATATTTCCATTTTCTAAAATTATAAAGAATTTTACAAAATTTATTATATATATCATGAATTTCTTTTTCATTTATTAAATTAAGATTACCTAAAATAATAGAATTAAAGTCTTCTTCTAATACTTCTGTACCTATAAAACTTAATAATAAGGCTAAAGTTTTTTCATTTAGGTTGTACTGATCAAAGAGATCTATACAATTATTTACTAATAGAATAAATTCTTTATATAATAATTCAGGATTTTCTATAATATAATAAGGATTATCTCTTTTAGAAAGTAAAATTAATTTAATAAGTTCTTTATTATTAAAAACACAATTAGCATATTTATTATTATAAAAAATATTTTCGTTTTCGTTATTTTTAACAATTTCTTTTATTTCATTAATTGATAAATCTATATTATGCTCATTATAAAGTATTCTTTGTAAATCATTTAAAGCTATTACTCCATTAATTTTAATATACATTATAATAAAATAATCTTGAATTGTTTTATTTCCACCTAATATGTTTAAAAAAGCATTTAAAGTAGCTGTTCTTATATCTTTTTCATCATTTAACTCGTACAAAGACATACCACCATTTTTTCTTGATGGATAGAAGTTTTTCATTACATTAAAGAAATAATATATATTATTACATTTATTTTTTGGAATTTTATACTTTGAAATTATTTTTTCAAAAAGCCCTTGAGCATCTTCATCATTTAAAATAGCATTATAAATCTTTTCAATCTCTTCTTCGGCTTGTATGAAGAAAGTTTCACTATCTCTTTTGCATACGACTGATAATTCTTCAATTACAGTACATGGAATAATAAAATTTAAAATAGTAAATAAATTTAATATTTCATTTTTATCAAAAATTTTATAATTACCATTGTTTCTAAAATCATTGTTTTTATACAAATTTAATATATATGTATCATAGAAATATAAATTATCATATTCAAAATATGAACTTTTATATTTCTTAATATCTTTTTCATTAAATTTAACACCTGACTTCTTTAATAATTTTTTTAAATTTTCTAAACTTAAATAACCATTACAAAAGATATATAAATTAATAGCCAAATATACCTCTTCAGGTTTTTCAAATAATGAATCAATATCCCAGTCTATTGAATCTTTGTCATCTGAAAATTCTTTTTCAAACATAGAAATATTCTTCTTATTCATAAAATCTCTTCCTTAAATTTATTAAAACAATTACTAATAGAATTATACTAAAATAAATATTAAAAGTAAAGGAAGGCTTAAGTGATGTTACATTATCAATATATGTTGCTTTTGCATTGTCAGTAGTTATACACATAATTTTTGACTTTACTTCAACAGATACATATTCTCCTTTTTTGAAATTCTTATATAGTTTCAACTTCATCTCCTAAAATATTGACTCTGCTGTTAAAAATTATTTTATCTTTTCAAGAAGAAATTAATTATTTATGTTTGCCAAAAAACGAATATTTTTAAATATTCGTTTTAATTTGCACTTTAGCGTATTTCAAATATTCATTGCATATATCTATTGAATCCCAAAAACTGTCTTGAATCACGTATTAATTTCTACATATTCAAATAACATGCGGCTTTTTTTCAAAAAAAACTTTTTAATATATCTTTTTACTAATTAAATTATAGCCCTTTGCTAAACTCATATGCGTCCTTGCACATCTCATCTAAATCTAATTTTGCTTCCCATCCTAGTTCTTTAAACGCTTTAGTTGAATCGGCATAACTAATAGCAATATCTCCTTGCCTTCTTTCAACAATTTTATAATTTATTTTTAAATTATTCACTCTTTCAAAGGTGTTAATTACATCAAGCACGCTATAACCTTTTCCTGTTCCTAAATTATAAATATGCATTCCTCTTTTATCATTGATCAGTTTTTCTAAACCTTTGACATGTGCTTTAGCTAGATCTACAACATGAATATAATCTCTTATTCCTGTGCCATCAAAAGTATCATAATCATCACCAAAAACATTTAAACATTCTAATTCTCCGGTTGCTACTTTACATATATATGGCATTAAATTAGCAGGAATACCATTGGGCTCCTCTCCAATTAAATGTGATGCATGAGCTCCAACTGGGTTAAAATATCTAAATATACATATATTCCAATTATTATCTGATTTATATAAATCAGATAATATATTTTCGCAGAACAACTTACTTGTACCATATGGATTAGTTGTCCCCCCTATCGGAGTTTCTTCTGTCACTGGCATAACTTTAACATCTCCATAAACGGTAGCACTGCTACTAAAAATAAGAGATTTAACTTTGTATTTTTTCATGACTTTTAATAAAGTTAACACACTACTTACATTATTTGTATAATATTCTATTGGAGTATTAACACTATCACCAACTGATTTGTAAGCTGCAAAATCAATTACAACATCAATTTCATTTTCATTAAATATTCTATTAAGTAAAGCCTCATCTAACATATTACCTTCATAGAATTTTATTTCTTTTCCAGTAATAATTTTTATTTTGTCAAGTACTTCTCTTTTACTATTACTAAAGTTATCTAAGCCTATGACTTCATAATTATTTTCTAGTAATTCTACACAAGTATGACTACCTATATAACCTGTGCATCCTGTTACAAATATTTTTTTCATTGTAAACATCTCCTTCGTAATTTAATCATTAATATTTATAAAATTATTTTTTAAATTTGCTTTTAAAATTTCCGTTGTTTTTTCGTAATTATAGTCTATAGGAAGTAATGCTATGGTACTTAAAACGTAAATTTTGTTTTGTTCTTTCTTTAATTTAAGTTGGGTATTTAAAACTTCTTTATAGTCAACTTCTTTTGATTTAATGTCCGTTATATATTGTGCTTTATTATAATTATGCATAATTATGTATGAAATATCTACTTCATCAAATTTGTTTTTCTTTATACATGTTGTTGTATTAACAAGTTTTTTATACGTTTTTCCATTCAAATTTTCTAGTGATATAGTTCTATCATTATAATTTAAATCTGGTAATTTTTCTAAATGATAGTACGATTCAATCATAGGATAATTTATGTATATTTTTCCTAAACCAGATGTTTCATCATTAAATATCTCTAATATATCTTTTATTGTTTCATCAGAGTATAAAGTATCTTGTGGTTCAAAATCAAATACTAGGTATATTGCACTAAAAGCATTAACAGATAAAACGTTTTCATCTATTATTAATCCTTTTTCGGCTCTTAAATATGAAACTAAATCATCATATTCGCCATTTTTGTATGCTTTATATAATTCATAAATATCATTACAAAATGATATAACTTCATATTCACTTTCTATAAATGGTAACAAACCATAATCTTTACTTCCTAAGACTTTATGTTCAGTGTTTTCACCTTCTACTACAATTAAAATCTTTTTAGATTTCAAATTCCCCTCCAAGCATCATTTTTTCTAGATTATGACCTTGTCTAATTGTTTTATTAGTGCTATCTGCAAATGTAGATATTTTTCCATTTTTAAGAATCGCATAACAATCCGGTCTCATTAATTCATTATTTATTAAAAATGTATTATGGGAAGTAAGCACAGATTGGAATTCGCTTCTATTATTAATATATTTTAATATAGTAGTAGATAATTCGTAATGATAAAATGCATCAAATTCGTCTAAATATACAAATGATATTTTATCTGTTCTATTCATCCAATAGAAAAATAACCATAGTGATAAAGTTCCTGTTGAAGCAACGTTGTTAAAAGGAGCAACAAAATTTTTATACTTAACACCAATTATTTTTTTACCTAATTGGTCTAATTCCACTAATTTATAATTTTGACCACAATCTTTTAAAAATTTTTCAAATTTTGGTAATAGCTTTTCTTTTATTATAAAATCATTTATGTTTTCATTACTTGCAAGTAGTCCCATAAATTCATTTGTTCTTACGCTTCTAAACCACAACATGTTACTTACAAATTCCATAAGTAATTTTACTGGACTTAGTTCATTCCAATATAAAGTATTATTATATATGTATTTAAGAACAGATATATCCTTGTTTGTTCTTTTTGATATGTCAAGTGTTTTTGCTTCTTCAATATTGTTTTCATATTTATTAGTTTTGTAATTATATTTAAATATTACATTCCCTTCTTCAATTAATTCTTCATATAATAGTTTTTCTTCATAATTTTTCTTATATGAATACTCTATATTTTTTCCGTTTAAAAAAAACTCATATTTAAAATCAACTGAATCATCAACTGAATTTCCATTTATATAATAAATACGCATTACATTGTCAATACCAAAATTATCAGTTAAATGTGTTGTTATATCCATTATAGCAGCACCTAGGTTACTCTTACCAGAATTATTTGGACCATATATAAGCATTTTATTAGTTAGACCATTTTTTATTAGTTCTTGGTTAAAAGAATAATCCCTTGCTTTAGAAAAATCTAAAGTAATCTTTTCTTTAAAATTTTTAAAATTTTTAACACTAAATTTTTTTATCATAATTATTTCTCCTGTATTCATATTATACTCCTTTTGTAACTTTTTTTCAATATATAATGTAATTTATTTACACACTATATATTATGACAATGTTTACATAAAATGATACATTATTTAATTAAATAAGATTTTAGTTTTTTTCTCATTAATGTTATAATTGTGATTAAGGAGGAAATATATATGAATGAAATTGGAACAAATCTTAAAAATGCTAGATTATTAAAAAATTTAACTTTAAAAGAAGCGGGATTGTTGCTTGGAATGAGTAGTAGTACTATTAGTAAGTATGAGAAAGGTATTTTGGTGCCTGACTCTCAAAAACTAATTAGTTTTGCTAATGCTTATGGAGTTAAAGCTGTTTCTTTAATCAAGAGTTATAAATGCCCTAAGATGAAATTTGATTCAGTTAGGATAAATTAAAACACTAGTAAATCAATTACAGATTTTCTAGTGTTTTTGATTAAATTTTATTTATAAAACATATTCTATTTTCCTAAATAATCTTTGATTTTTGTTTGAGCTTCATTAACTGAATCCTCATTAGGTAACATGGTGTATAAATTTAGAGTTGGGAAAGTATATGTTGGACCCATTTGTCCTGTTCCTGTTAAATTAATACTTTCAACACTCCAACCACGCATGTCATTTAATTGCATTTTTACTAATTTTGAAATGTCTTTGCTGCTTATGTTCGTATCCATATTGTCACTTATACTGTTTAGTATTTGATCATAGTTGGAGATTAATGCTGTTGAAGAAGTTACTTTTTTTATTATTGCTTCCACTACTTTTTGTTGGTTTTTAACTCTTTGAATATCTCCATTCGCAAATGATTTTCTTTCTCTTGCGAAAGCTAATGCTTGTTCTCCATTTAAATGATTATATCCAACTTTATAATGATATTTTCTAAATGCTCTTTCATAGAAATCATAATCGCTATAGACATCTACTCCGCCAATCGCATCTACTATACCTTCTATTGTAGAAAAATTAACTTTTACGTAATAGTTTATATCTGTATTTAATAGTTTTTCTACGCTTTTAACACTTTCTTCTATTCCATAATAACCTGCATGTGTAAGCTTGTCATATGCTTCTTCACCTTGTAAAACTAAGTTTACATAATAGTCTCTAGGTATTGATGTTAATAACACTTTTCTATTAATTGGGTCTATAGTCGCAACCATATTAACATCTGTATTAAATATAGCATCAATACTTCCAAAACCATCTCCACCTGCTATGTAAACATTAAATGGAGTATTGGTTACATTTACAATTTTTACGATATCTACTTGGTCTATTGAAACTTTAAATTCATATATTGTTTTTAAGTTAATTTCCAGATCACTTAATTCGTCTTTTAGTAATTTTTCAGCTGCACCATTCATTATAACACCTGATATTTTTCCATCTGTTAAATCGTTAAACATATTTTCTAAATTGGTATATTCTACTTTAGTAAACTCTATTTTTTTACTTAACTCATCACTTGCTTTTTCGCTATTTGTTGATTTATAAATACCAAGATTTTTATTGTTTAGTTCTTCTAATTTATTATAATCGCTTGTTTCTAATACTTTTACACTAAATCTTTCTTTTTGGAAAATATCTTTATCTAATACACTTAAGAAGTCAAAAGTAGTGTATAAATATTTAGATCCTAAGCCACCTACAACTGCAAATATAATAAATATAACAATTGCGGTTATTTTCAAGCTTGATTTTACCTTTTTGTTAAATGCAAAGAATAACATTATTAAATAAATTAATATTAAAATTATAAATAATGGTGCAAGGTATTTGTTAGGTATCATATTTAATTTTACTAACATAAAACTAAATATGATAATTATAATTAAACTTATTATTCCTATAACTTTTGCTATTAAAGTTAGTTTTTTATTTTTCTTTTTCATTTTATCTCCTCTTGTATAATTATACTATAAAACAATTATCAAGTCATTAAAAATCGTTACTGTTTTACAATATGAGTTTCAATAATCTTCCTAATATTTAATTATTATCATTTATATAATCTACTTTTAAATTGCTTTCTTTGATCTGTATTAATTAAAATCTAAAATAAATAAATGGATTATAAGAATTGCTTACGAGTAACATTATTGAATACCCAAATACTATTCCTAGTATTAAATCTTCTATTAAAGTTAATAATATACTATCTGATTTTTCAACTTTATTATGAAACCATTTATCAATGGGAGTACTAAATACTATTCCAATAAATATATATGGAATTGAAACAATTAGCATAGCATTTGCCTTAAATAACTCAAGCCAGTTACTCTCTTTAAATATAAACAAATTATTTAAAATTTGTAATAAATCACTTAAATTTTCTATTCTAAATATTACCCACCCAATATTAATCAAAAGCAATGAATATAGTAATTTTACAATGTTTGGTAACTTCTCAAGATATTTGCTCAAAAATAATTTTTCTACTAATAAAATTAAGGCATAATATAAACCCCATAAAATAAAATTGTAACTAGCACCATGCCATATTCCTGTTAAAGTCCAAACTATAAATATATTTCTAATTAACTTTGTTTTACTTACCCTATTCCCACCAAGTGGAATATAAACGTAGTCTCTAAAGAATGATGATAATGAGATATGCCATTTTCTCCAGAAGTCTGTTATACTTTTAGCAATATACGGATAGTTAAAGTTTTCTAAGAAATTAAAACCAAACATTTTTCCTAATCCAATTGCCATGTCAGAGTACCCACTAAAATCAAAATATATTTGAAGTGTATAACATATACTTGCTACCCAAAGTATTCCACTGCCATATAGCGTATAATTACTATAAACGTAATCGCAGAAATATGCAACATTATTAGCAATAATAACTTTTTTACCTAGCCCCCAAATAAATCTTTTGAATCCAAATATAAAACTTTCTATTGTCGTTTTTCTATTTCCTATTTCATTTTCCACTGTTTCATATCTTACGATTGGACCAGCTATTAATTGAGGGAAAAATGATACATATAGTAGTAATCTAAAATAGTTTTTTTGAACTTTAACATTACCTCTATATAAATCAATAATGTAAGATAATATTTGAAATGTATAAAAACTTATTCCTATTGGTAAAACTAAATTAATTTTATTAATATTAGATTTAAATATAGAATTTAATATACCTATAGAAAAATCTAAATATTTAAATATAAATAAATTAAGTAACAATAAGAATATACTTAATATTAGGTATATTCTTTTAGATTTAATACTTTTGGTACCATTCATTTTTAATCCAAATATATAAACTATTAAAACCGTTAGTAACATTAATACTATGTATTTTGGTTCTCCCCAAGAATAAAATATAAGTGAGAATATCAATAATATTGTATTTCTATATTTTATATTTTTTATAGGAAAATATAAAATTAACAAAAGTAATAAAAATCCAAATATAAATGTTGTACTACTGAATAACATAATCTTCCTCCTTAATTTATTAGAAAATCTTTCATTGTATAGAACGAAACATTACCAATAAATAATACTTTATTAATATTATATTTTTCAATATAATAATTAAAATCAAATTCTTTACCTATATCGCGTTTATAATTTCTCAAATCAATAGATATAGTTGTATTAAAACTTTCTGCTAATAACTTAAGAATTGCATTATCATAGCTTTCTCCAATTATCAAAATGTTATCTTTGGTTTTATCAGATGATTCAAAAATAATTTCGCCATTATCACTACCATACACGTTACCATATGTTACTGGTAGTGTTACATTATCTAAAATGTATTCTTCTTGGTGACCATAATTTTGTTCTTTTCCATTAACCATTATTCTTAATTTACTAAAATCATAATTGTAAATACAAAATTTTTCTGTTACAACTTTGTTAAATATAGATGAAGATGATTTAGTACCACTATAATTTTTAGATATACATTTTATTCCTTTAGCTTTTTTACTTAAATTGATATTTAATAGTTTTAGTACGTCTTCATATCCTTTCCTAGCCCCTTCATAATTCCAGTGGTGATCAGTTTTTAAAAAATATTTGTCAAATGTTTCAAAATTATCAATTTCTAATTTACTAGATTTAATATTTTTCATATTAGAAATAATATATTCATATATTCCCGACTTGCTATTATCATTAAAATTTATATCAGCATCTCTTTCTATATAATACACATAAAAATCAATATTTGGGTGTTTTTTTATTAAAGAATTATAATTTCTAATCTTAATGTTTAAATTACTTTTTTCTTTATTTAAATCATATTTATTATATACAAGATTATCTTTGCCGTAAAAATTAACGTTTGATAATGATAAGTAATCTATTTTATTATTATTAAAGTAAATATCAACATAATTTTTTATTAATGTTGCCTTAAATATATTATTTGCACTTTTCAATTTTGATGATAATAATATTTGATCTGAAAGAGTATTTTCGATATTGTTTTGAGTTTTGCTATTTAAATAACTATTAAAAGATATTTTTTCGTATTTATTAGCATACCTATTTTCTCTTTCTAATATGTCAATTGGTTTAAATAAGGATTTTATAAAACTCAACAGAACAAATGAGAAAATACATATTACAAATAAAATATTGATTATATTTTTTTTAATTTTATTTTTCATCAATCAATCACATCCTCTAACTCACCACATCAATTATTGTCTATGTAATTTTCAATTAATTCAACCATCTTATTAGTATTACTCTTATACATATTTGGGTTAAATGTTTTTGCTTTTATTAAAGCCTTATCTAATTCATTAGGGTCCATTAACGGAATAATATAACCCATCCTAGAAAAATTCTTAATTATTTGAATTTGATGATCATTAATATGTTCTTTATACTTCTCTAATCTAGGACATACAATAACTTTTTTACCGTTTTTTAATCCATCAGTAATTGTACCCACTCCACCGTGACAAATTATTAAAGAAGCTTCTTTTAAAATTTTTTTAAATTCGTCCATCTCAATAAATCCCATCATTTTCATTTTATTGGATTTAAATGACGTTTTACCTGCTTGAACAATTACTTCTTCTTTTATATTTCCTAACTCAATTTGTTTTTCAACACTTTTTAGAAGTCTATCAAATTGCATATCTTGAGTACCTACAGTTACAAATATCAATATATCCACCCCCCATAAACTGCTTTAGGATATACTTTAATCATATCCTCCCATTGTACAATAAATAAATCAGCAAATTTATAAACAATATTACCTGTTTTAGTTCTAGTTTCGCTATTAGCAAAAGATTCAATAAAGATAATTTTACTACCAAATATTTTGCCAATGCAGCACATAGGGCCAACAGTATGAGCGCCAGTTGTTACGATATATCCCGGCTTGAATTTTAAATAGTAATATAAACTTTTAAAACAGTTAGCAGTCAACTTAAAAATATATTTAAACTTATGCTTAGGAGTACCATAAATTAAATATCCAACATGATTCTTTCCAAACTTATTTTTTAAATTAACATTAGTTGGGGTGTTTTCAGTAATAATTAAATACTCATATTTTTCAAACATTTTCTTTAGCATCAACATTTCGCTTAGGTGGCCACCTGTGCTTGATATGAACATAACTTTCTTTTTCTTCATATTTATTTCCTTTCTAAATGTTTATTTAATACTTCTTCCCATTTTTTGGTTACTTGCTCTTTTGAAAATAATAATGATTTCATTTTAGCATTATGTCCAATTTTTTTTAGTTTTTCCTTATCTGCTAGTAGTTCATCAATTAAATTGACAAATTCCTTTTCATTTCTATTTTCAATTATAAAACCATTTTCTTTATTATCAATAATATCTTTAACACCGCACTCAATATCATACGCTATGCAGGGAATTCCAATACTCATTGATTCAAGTAAAACCATTGGCAAGCCTTCAGTAATTGATGCCATGAGAAAAATTGAAGAATTTAGCAAATACTTTTCAATTTCTAATTTATTTCTATATCCAAGTATAACGACTTTTGAAGTTAGACCCTTCTTGTTTACTAATTGTTTTATATTGTTAAGCTCACTCCCATCTCCTATTATATAAAATTTTTCAACATTTTTTGTTTTGCTTATTATATTTACTAATTCGTTAACTCTTTTGTCTGGGTGAAGTCTTCCTATAGATATTACATTATTTGTATTTAATTTACTTTCTTTCTTTGATATTTCCACCATATTAGGAATTGTTACAATATTTATTTTTTTATTATTTATTAAAATTTCTTCATAAAATTTTTTCAATGATTCTGTCAAGGCAAAAATATAATTTATATTTTTATACTTATGTTTTAAAACTTTTATATACTTTTTATCATTGTTATGATATCTATGTTCCTGTGCAATCGCAACAACATCTTTTCTTTTAAATTTGGACAAATATTGACTAATTTCATGCCTTGTGGAAACAATAACTTTACTATCACAATGTTTTATAAATTTAATAAGTTTTGTTTTTTTGTTGAACAATATAATTATTGCCCTTACCCCTTCCTTAAGTATACGCAAAATATTCTTATTCTTACATGCATCGATAAATTCATTTCTATTAGGTTTACTTTCATATAAATGAATAACTTTGACTTTATTATTAATAAGTGCTTCCTGATTATCGCTTAAATGATATAAAGAAACAAGTTCTACATCATATAAATTTGCTAAAGCATTGGCTGTATTAATAGTTGCCGTTTCTATTCCACCATAACCCAAATGAAGAAGTAAAAAAGTTATTTTATTTTTCATTTTAAAAACCTCACTTAATTAAATTTATATCTATATTATAACAAAATTGCATAAAAAAAAAAAGACAATATTTTTAACCATTTAAGCTTTTCTTAATAATATCTATTTTATAGTCTTTTTCCTTTTATTAAGATTAATATTTTCAAATAATAACATCAATGTTAATGTTAAATATATAGAAGCATTCGGTTTTCTAAGGAAAGCCCCAGAATATTCTCCTCCAATCAACGATAAGCAAATAATATATAATAATAAAATTAAATCTTCACAAAAAATTATTTTTAAATCAATTTCCCTTCTTGTAAATATCAAAATTATAAAATATATTATAAAAGAAAGATACAAAATCAGTCCAATATAACCATAGTAATAGAAAATCGCTGATAAGTCGTTTTCTAAATTTAAGCCATCTTTCTCTGTTATACTATAACCAATTCCAAACAATTTAGTTATTATATCTGAATTCCTAAAATATATTCTAGCATTAGTCTTTTTTACTAATCTATTATCAGATAAAATATTATAATTAATAGTTCCCTTTAATTCTTCATATACTATTTTAGGTGAATGTATTAACATTAACTTCCTATAAAGATAACTACTTTTTAAAATTAAGAAATCGCTATTTGAGCAGAATAATTCTTCACATATAATTGTATATGTAGAATTGTTATTAATATCTTTGTTATCTGATGTAGCAGTACTTGAAGAAGCATTGTCCTTTATTTGATTTTCTGTTCTATCTATATTGTCCTTCTTATCATTTGCTGTTCTATCTATATTGTCCTTCTTATCATTTGCTCTTCTATATGTTGCTGAATCTTCATATAACAAAATAGATAAACTCAAAAATAATAAACTTATTAATAAACTAAATTTATTAATTTTATTCTTTTTTATATTGGTTAAAAAAATATAACTAAATACAATTCCAATTGAAATCAATGCTAAATAGCAAGATTTAGTGCCATTAAAATATAACGTAACAAATACCATGCAAAATGATAGTATATTCAAAATAAGTGATTTTTTTTCTGTTATAACATACAAATATAATGGACATAAAATAGCTAATATCATTGCGTGAGTATTAGCACTGCTAGCCCAGCCGGATAAACCATATAAATTACCATGTATAGTTCTATATGTATGTTCATAACTATCCGTTATATATGATAAAACTAATGAAAAAAATATAATTAGAAAAGATATAATAACACCCTTTTTGATTTGATTAATATCAATTAATTTATTTTTATATAAATCAATTAACATAATTGTTAAAATTGGCATTTGAAAAACTGTTACAAAATACCTTGTATCCTGAAATAAAGATAAATGACCAACTCTATATAAATTTAAGATGTGAATAATGTAAAATAATATAAATGGTAAACAATATAATATTAATTTTTTCTTATCTTTCGATTTATAAAACGAGTACAAGCAAATTAATATTAAGCATAATATTCTAATTATCCACGTAAACGAAGAACCTATATTTTTTGCTTGAAAATAAGACAGAATATCTAATAAAGGTTGCATAATAATAAATAGCATTAACCAGTTTCTTTTAAAATAATTAATCACTTTCATAACTACCTCTTCTTTATTTTAAAAATAATATTTACTAATTTATATAATCTGAGTTTAATTAAATAATATATAATCTTTCTATTTCTAGATAATGTTTTTATGTATTTATTATTTTTAAAATCTTTAAAATTACTATTCATATATTCCAATAATTTATCAATAACCTCTTTTTTTAAATCATTAGAAACATTAGCGTTAATAACTCTAACTATCGTTGATATATAAATATGATTTATTGCATTAAACTCTAAATAACTATAATAGTTATTTAATAAATCATTAGAAATTAAATAATTTCTAATATCATCAAAAGCATCAAGAATCTCTAAATTCCTTTTAACATTGTTGTTATTCATAGTTGAACCTTCACGCCAAAGATAATTATATAATGATTTGTCTAAAAAAGCAATGGTTTTAGCATTTACCAACGTTTTTAAAGTAAAAGCAAAATCTTCATACCAAACTTTTTCCTTAAATTTAATATTATTATTTATTAAAATTTCTTTCTTATACAATTTATTCCAAACAGCCATTTTTCCAAAAAAAGCATTTTCAAAATTATTATATTTGTTATCATAATTTATTTCAGATATTTTTTTGTAATTATTTTCATAAACTATGTTATTACCACATATAATTATATCAGAATCATTTTCTTTAGCCTTATCATATAATTCTTCATACATATTGAGTTCTACATAATCATCGCTATCAACGTAGCCAATATATTCTCCTGTGGCTTTTCCAAGTCCTATATTCCTTGCAGAGCCTTGTCCGCCATTTTCTTTAACAATTGAAATTACTTTATCTGGATAATTTTTAACATATTCATCAATTATAATTTGGCTGTTATCTGGGGTTCCATCATTAACAACTATAATTTCTATATCAGAAAGCGTCTGATTCACAAGAGAATCCAAACACTTTTTGATATATTTTTCTACATTGTAAACAGGAATAATAACACTAACCTTTTTCATTTACTTACCTCTTTTCAAATATGATTTTGTTTTTAATAAAAATATAGATAAATTATACAACTTGTGATAATTTAAATAAGCAATTATTTTTCTATTTCGTTTTATAACTTTATAGAATTTCATTTTTTTATAATCAGATATATTTTCATGACAATATTTTATTAAAGTATTCAAAACCTTTTTTTTATCCTTACCTGTTTGAACTGCAACTCTATTAATTGTAGTTATCAGAATATGATTAAATATTAAAAAACAAAATAAATTTTTATCATAGACATTTTTATCAATTGCATATTCTTTCAAATCTTCTATAACAGTAATCATGTCTAAATTTTTTAAAGAATTATTGTTATTCATTGTTGACACTTCTCTGCAATGACAATGATATAACCCCTTGCTTATAGTACCTATTCTGTTTGTTTTAAATAAAATCTTGGTTGTAAAATTAAAATCCTCATACCAAAGTTTATTTAAAAACTTAATGTCTCCAATGACATCTTTTCTAAATATTTTATTACTTGCTGAAGGTGTAACCTCAAATACAGTTTTATATTTTGTACAATTATGATAAATATTTTGTTTTTTATAATGATCTACCATATCACATATCACTATATCATAATCTTTTTCTTTAGCTTTTTTATACATAATCTCTAAGGCATCTAAATCAAGCCAATCATCACTGTCAACAAAAGATATATATTCTCCCTTGGAATATTCTAAACCAAGGTTTCTTGCAGAGCCTTGCCCTCCGTTTTCTTTGATAAAGGAATTTACTAAAGAAGGATATTTTTTTACATACTCATTAATGATATTTTGACTATTATCAGGACTTCCATCATTAATAACTATAATTTCTATATTAGGAAGAGTTTGATTCACAAGCGAATCTAAACACTTCCTTAAATATTTTTCAACGTTATATACCGGCACAATTACACTTACTTTTATCATATCTTCCTCTCAATCAAATTCAATACTATTTTCCACTTTATTTTCAAGTTTATATGGATATTTATATAAATAATCACAAAGTTCTTTTTCAATTATTTTTACTTCACTTTCATATTCACTATTACCATTAAACACTTGAGTATTATTTATAGAAAGCTCGGGTATAAATTTTGACTTAGGATTTAAATGATTATTAGAATCAAATCCCACAAAATTTTCTATTATATTAACAGTTTCATCATATTTATAAATCAAATCTTCAAAATGAATTCTTAAAACTTTATTAGAATCTGTTTTATGTTCACTTTCTCTTAATTTTAAATAGAAATCACAAAATTCCCTAACATCCTTTGGATATGGAACAGATATATTTATATCTTCCCATATATATTTATTTAAAATATACACATCTCTAGGATCTCTTTCTACTACTATTACTTTTAATTCTTCCCCAAAATAATTATCTATTCTAAATAGATTAAATGGAACTAATAATTGGTCAAAAATAATATGTTTTTTACCTTTACTAGCACAATTTATAACTTTATTAACATATTCTTTAGAAAATTTATAAAATTCACAAGATTTAATATAAGATATTTTCATACCATCATTATATCTTAATATTTTTTTATTAAATAGTTTGTTTCTAAATAGTATTTTAAATGGTTTTCTAAATATTAACTTCATAATCATTTTAGAATTAGGCTCCTCATGCATATACCAATAGGAATCAAGTTTAAATTCAGTAATATTATTAATAAATTCATTCGTATAATTAATAAATTCAGGTCCAATTATTTTTTTATAATTTCCTACCCACCAGAATTTCTTATAATACAAATTCCTCATCTGTTTTTCAAATGCTCTTATAGCGTAGTCACTTTTAATGGCATTATTACCAATTAGTAATTGATCTTCTAAATCAAATAATCCGTTAGGACAGTGTAAAAACACATATTCATAACTTCCAAAATCATTTGAAACATCTTTATATTCTGATAACAAGTTAGTTACAGCAGATGATCCAGAGCCCATATAACCAGTTGGTACTATTAATTTTTCCATATATAATCACACTCCATTTCAACTTAATTATTTATATTGTTCTCTTATATCATTAAATCTTTTTTCTAAAATTTGAAGTTCTTCTTTGATGTTTAATTCAATATTCTTTTTATTATATAAATTATTATTTTCTAAAGGATCTTTAATCAAATCATATACTTCAAATATTTTATTATCTTTAAAATTTTTATTAATATAAGTTTCTAATTTGACAAAATAATTTTTAGTTCTTACACCAAGATTAATTGGCCTTCTATAAATATCCGGACAGCCCCCTCCCATATATTCAAGTAAAACATGATCTTGCCCGTTATAATTGCCAAGTAAACTTTTACCTTTAAATTCTTTCGGAATTTTTATATTAGCTAAATCTAACAATGTAGCTGGTATATCTTTTGTAGTACAAAAATTATCAATCATTTTATGCTTTATATTTTTATCATAAATAATAAAAGGGACGTTATAATTTTCTTTATAACTAGATATAACATATTTTTCCCTTATTGGAGAAAAATAATAAGAAAAACCATGGTCTGCTGTTATAACAACACTTGTATTATCAAGTAGGTTATTTTTTTCTAAATAATTAAATATGTTTTTTATAATATTATCACAATAATGTAAAGCTAAATCATATGTAATGCTTCCTTTATATCTTTTAGGAATATTATTTAAATACCCTTTTACTCTGTTAAAATCTCCGTTAATAATATCTAAATTTCCAGTATCATAGGTATAAAAATTTTCATTGTAGTGTGCATCATCAATATGTACATAAGCCATAAAAGGTTTGTTTTTATTATTATCAAGCCATTTATATAATTCTTGTGATACAGTATAAAAAGACCTTTGATTTTTAAATAAATCATAATGAGTATCAATTCGACTATATAAATCTTTATCAACAATAGAATTTTTATAACCTACTAACAAACCTTTAACTGTTAAAAAATCCCCTTTAAATAATGATTTTGATATTTTTTTAATGGGTAATTTATTATAAATCAAATTTTTTTTAAAGTTTAATTTAGCAATATTATTAAACACATCCTTATAATTATTCATAACTATTTTTCTAACTTTATCATTATGTACTTTATCAGTCATTTTATAAGTCTTAATTTTAAATAAATTATGTTCAGTATTATGAATAAAAATACTTTGCAAGTACTTCTTTTTATTTTTTAAAAAAATACAATATTCCTTTTTTAAATTTTCAATATTTATGTTAATATCACTTTTATCTATACAATCATTTATCATTATTGTTTCAATATCATTTGTTTTGATTTTAATCAAATATTCTATCCATGCTTTAAAATTATCTTCTAATATATTTATTAAAATATTATATTCAAAATCTTTTATTTCCTCATTTTTAAAAATAATAGAAAAATATTTTAATCTATATTCCCATAGTTGATTAAAATCAAATCCTTCAATATATCTTCTTTCATCATATCCTATAACACTATATGATGGACAGATACTGGGATAATAGTTATTAAAAAAAACCTTATAACCATTATTTCTAAAATATTCCAAAACACATTTATTATTTTTAAATTTTTCCATGTATCCACCGTTATCCATAGTATCAACAGAACCTAAAAGTGACATTAAGGCAGCTTCAGTATAAGGTGCTTCTGAATACATATTATCACCTGATACCGATTTACTCCTTAGGTCATTTAAAAATGGCGTACACTTTTTTGAAGTATTTTTATTAAAAATCACATCATTTGTAACCGAATCAATAACAATAAATAACACATTTTTTTTCATTAATAACGCTTCACTTTCTTAAAAAATTTATTTAATATAAACATTAAATTTGTATCTCTTTTAATTAGTAGGACTATGTAATATAATGACATACAACTTATCATTGTCAAAACGATAGTATAAAACATCGGTAAATTAAATGAGTGTATTAGTAGCGATATCGGTATAAATAATAAACTTAATAATATATATGTAACATTTTTTTTATTAAAAATATCTACTTTAATATTCATTTTTTTTCTAGCATAAACATAATGAATTACAAAAACAGCAAGTTCAGCTAATCCGGTTGTCGCCATTGCAGAAGAAGGATTAAAAACACCTAATCCAACTAAAATAAAATTAATACATAAATTACATGCACCACAAATCGCCGCCACTTTTAAAATTCTATTTTCTTTATTATTTGGATACATTACTAAATTATTCATAACTGATTCAAGTGATATAAATATTTTTACAATGCAAGAAATTATTAAAGGAACAACTATATTAGTATATTTACTTCCAGCATACAAAGCTATAACTTCTTTTGCTAATACTAAAACTCCAAAACACATAGGTACAATTATAAACATAAGTGAAGAAATAGAATTGCTCAATTTTTCTTCATACTTTACTTTACCTTCATTTTTCAAAACATAAGAAAGTCTGGGAATAGAAACGTTTATAATTGAATAGGGGATTGATGCAAGTGTACTTATTAAATAATAAGCTGTATAATAAACTGTTACAGATATTTCATCAACAAATCTTCCTAGCATTATTTTATCAAGTTGTCCATACAAAAGTCCAACATTTGAAATAATTAAAACTGCAATTAGGGGCTTTATGTATTTTTTAAACTCAATATTTGAAAAATTAAATTTCAATTTGCTTTTAGCATATATAAAACTAATAATATTGTTTAAAAAATTAGTTAATGATACTATAACAGCATAAATAATTACATCATCAGCGTTCTTTATTAGTAGCATAATTGATATTAAATAAATTATTTTAACAACTATTGACTTAATAGTTATAAATTTATAACTTTCTAGTGCTTCATTAACAAATTCGACATAAAACATATTTGCCACAATTTGAATAATAAATACTAAATAAATTGATAAAGCTAGCCCACTGGAAGTTAAAAAAGCATATAATATATAAACAATTAATACTAAAATATTAGTTATAAAAGATATGATAAACAAATTTGTAAACAATTTGCTTACTTCTTCTTGATTATCTCTTATTTTGCTTATTTCTCTAACCCCATAGGTATAGACTCCAAAAGATGCAAAAACTAAAAAAACTTGGAACTCAGAAAAAACCCGATTGTAAGTCCCGTACATTTGGACATCTAAAAGTCTCATAATATAAGGTCCTATTATAATAGGAACCACAATATTAACCACATTTAATAATGATTTAAAAATAGTATTTTTAAATAATGTATTAGTTTTTGACATAATAAGCCTCCATTTTATTTTTTTATATATCTTTTAAAACTATTCTCTAGGTCTACCTTGTAAACAGAATGCTGCATATTTTCTATTTGTTCTTTACTAGGAATTTTCATATAGTCACCATAAGTATTGGTTAAATATAAATCCGATTTTTCTGGTATAGGAAATTTATAATCTTCAAAGTTAACGATTTTACTTTTTCCATAAATTTTTTTGTCATTAATATTAATGTTAAATGAATTACCAAAAACTGAAATCCATTTTAAGGATTTATTCAAATTATATTTAGTTACTTTCTTTTGGAATTTTTTACTAACCTCTTTATAGTCTTTCCCAAAATAAATAAGTTTAGCAATAAAATTAATAATTTTATTATTTATCATATTAGTATATGGATACATTGCAATAGCACGGTCAAATTTGAATTTATATTGTAATAGTTTATTGTTTGGATAGCCTACTATTGGAAAAACATCTATATATAACCCTTGAATCATATTTTTATTTTCGTTACCTTTTTCAATATATGTTGTTTCTGTATCTCTGACTTTAGCAAATAACCTATTATATTCTTTGTCATTATCTATCGTTTGAATTACGTATTTTGAGTTTTGTTTTTCCATAACTTCTATAAATTTCAAATAATTGTGATAAGTCATTCCGATATCAAAATCATCATCCCATGGTATAAAGCCTTTATGTCTAACTCCACCCAAACAGGACCCATAGATCAAATAATAATCTATATTATTATCTTTGCATATTATATCTATAAATTTTGCTATTTCTAATAATTTATTTTGTATTTTTTTTAAATCACTTTCACTTTTCATCTTACACCCAAAATTTATCTACAGGAGGTTCTAAATTTATGTCTTTCATTTCTTCTGTTTTGATTATTATTTCATATATCTTGGCTGCAAAATATATATCATGTATAGAAACGCCAATGTTATATACGAGCACCCTTTCTTTATTATTTTCTCTACCTTCAGCTTTATTATTTACAACATCTGACACTTCAGAAAATTTTTTAAACTTGTCAAAATATTTGAAGCCCTTAACATGGTCATAGTCATCAGCATAAACCTTATCAAAGAATAAATCACAATTAGTAAATCCCAAAGTATGAATAGGAATAACTAATATTCCTTCTTTATATAGGCTATTATTTTCACATACATTATTAGGTAAATAAGTAGCAGCAGAGATAATTATATCGGAATTTTTTACTAGTTCCTCAGGTGTATCAACGAAAGTAAACTCAATATTTGTATAAGATGAAAATCTTTTTTTAAATAAAATCTCCTGTCCTTTATATTTTAAAAGCTTCACCTTTATTTTTTTATCTAAAACAACGTTTTCAAGAAAAGATAAAAAGGCACTTCTAGCAGTGTTACCTAATCCCATTATTCCAATTTCTTTATAATCATTTTTTGCAAAAAGTTTAATAGAATGAGATGCTACTGAACCAGTTCTCATTGCAGTAATCCAATTACCATCCATAAAACATAATGTTTCTCCCGTTTCAGCATCAAATAAAATGATTTGACTATCCAATGAAGGAGTACGATTAGGATATCTAGTCACCATTTTAACGCCACCATAAGTTTTATTACCAACTTTAACTACACTTGGCATTACATTACAAAATACTCCTGGCATAGGTTTCATACTTATCTTTGCAGGTAATAATTCTTCATTTTTATTTTTTATTACATCGCTTACCCATTCAAAACATTCTTTCTGGCTTATATTTAAATCTATTATTTCCTTATGAGTTATTATTTTCATATCTTACTTCTCCTAGTAAAAATTATACACTAACTTATCCTTTATGTCAATTTTAAAAGGGGTACCTCACCCCTTACACATCATATGTTTTATCCAACTCTTTTAATTCGTTAAAAGTATCAATTTCTATTATATCTTCCTTTTTACACTCCCTTAAATAAATGCTATAATTCTTTTTGCAAACATCTAATATAACCTGTTCCCAATATTTTTCTTTTCCTCCGGGAGATTCAAATACTTTTTTCATATCCTTTTCTATTTTAGTTCCATCTAATTCATTATAATATGAGATACCAATCATTTGATAACAATTTTCTCCGCCTAGTTTTTCTTTAGTTATGACACCGTTCTTGACCTCTAAACACCAATCATCACTTCTATCGACATAATAACCCAGAAAGTTACTATGATATTCATATTTTCTTATTAAATTAGGATTATATAAGTATAAGTCTGATTCCAATACATAAGCGTTTTTAATTAAATTTCTAACTAAATAGGCACTTGATATATTGTTAGCCTCATTATACATTTTATTATCTATAAATTTAATATTAGGATATTTCTTTTTTAATACCTCAAATTGTTCTGATAAATATCCAGTTATTATGTATATTTCTTCTATACCTGCTTTAACTACACTATCAAGTAGTGTTTCTATTATCCTTTTACCATTTACAAGTACCATTGGTTTTGGTGTATTTAGTGTAATTGGCACTAATCTAGAACCAAAACCCGCTGCTAAAAAAATTGCTCTTTTGACTCTGAATGGTTCTAGCAAAAATAATCCTTCTTTAGTTATTTTATTATCTTCTGTAACTAATTTATTATCTATTAATTCAGATACTATTTTATTAATCGATCCTAAGGATAAATTAGTTTCTCTAGATAATTCCCTTTGAGAAAGTCTTTTCTCATTTCTTTCTATTGCTGTTAATACCTCAAATTGATTAATTGTTAATTTCATATTATTTATCTTCCCTTCTATTTATTAAATAAATTATTCCTTTAACAACAATGTTAAAGAATAGTATTACAAGTGATATAATAGCTGCTTCCCCTAGTAACATATTGCTTTCATAATTGTTAATTAATAACGAAAGTGGCATAGTTTCTGTATTAAATAAGAATGCTACCGCTGATATAGTAATCATTGCGTTTACAAAGAAATAACTAAACATTTCTCTAATAGTTTTTCTTGTACACGGAATAATTACATCTTTTATTATTTTAAAATTACTTATATTGCATGTTTTAGCAACAATTTCAAAGTTAGGATTAACTTTGTTTAAAGCATTATACGCCATTAAATATGGGCTGGCCATAAAGT
This sequence comes from uncultured Bacilli bacterium, assembly GCA_934086775.1. Classification (GTDB taxonomy): domain Bacteria; phylum Bacillota_I; class Bacilli_A; order RF39; family UBA660; genus CAG-628. The sequence goes on from CAKOIJ010000003.1 coordinate 53,646, forward strand.
GCACTATATTAACTATAATTAGTATTATAAACGTATTATAAATAAACGAATTATTAAATGTTATTGTATAAGATAACCCTAAAACGATACCTGGTATTGCTAAAGATGATATAGATAAAATGTGTATTATTTTAGATGTTTTAGAATTAATTCTAGCTGATGTATATGCCGCAAAGTAACTTATTATAGTGCCAAATATCGATGTTAAAAATGCTATTAAAAGTGAATTTAATATATATCTTCCTATATTATTGTCTAATACATAATTTATATGTTTTAAAGATAAAGATTTATTTAAAACAGGATTATCTATAAAAGCATAATACATAAATGAAGTTATAACTATAAATATTGAAATAATTATAAGATAAGTAAATATAGTAAGTAAAGTATCTCTAGTTTTATTTTCTTCAATATAATCTTTTCTTCCTTCAAAATTACCATTAGAATAATCTTTAGATAAAGTATCAAATAAAAAGGATATAAATGCTGGAATAAGCAAGAATAAACCTATTATAGTACCGGATGAGAAATCTAATAGACCAATTACTTCTTTATATAGATATACTGGTAAAGTTAAGTATTTGCCTCCAACCGAAAGAGGGACACCATAATCGGTAAATATCATTGTAAAAACCGCAAAAGTAGCTGATATAATAGGCTTCTTCATATAACAAAGTGTAACTTTTTTAAATGTTTCCCATTTATTCATACCTAGTACTTTGCTAACGTTATACATATTATTATCTACATAATTAAATCCATCACAGAACATTAAAAATGCCACTGGAAAGGAATACAATATAGAGCCTATTACTATACCATTAAATCCTATAATATTAAAATCAAATAATTTAGATATCATACCATTAGTCCCAAATAAATTAATTAAACCTAATCCATGAGATATAGATGGTATTAGCATTGGAATAGTAATTAATACTTTAAGAACCGCTCTTCTTTTAATATTTGTTCTATTAAGAGTAAAAGCAAGAGTATACGCAATTACTATTGAAAATATAGTAGATACACTTGTTACTACAATAGAATTACTTAGTGCTGCTTTAAAAGAAATAGAAAAAATAATACTCTTAAAACTACTCCATTCTACTCTTGTAAGCATTTGTAATATTGGATAAAATACTGCAAAAAATAAGAATATAAATACAAATATATTAATTTTATTAAACTTTTTCATTATAAATCAATCCCTGTACACTTTTCTATTGAACTAACTTTTTCTATTAAATGATTAGTAACAAAATTTCTGACATACTCACTTGCAGGCTCATTAAAAATTTTATTAGGTATATCTAATTGTTCAATATTACCGTTATTCATAACCATTACCCTGTCAGATAAAGAAAAAGCTTCTTCTTGGTCATGAGTAATATATATCATAGTAGTTTTAAACTTATTTTGTATACTTTTTAATTCTTTTCTAAGATACAGTCTATTGTCAGCATCTAATGCTGACATAGGTTCATCAAATAAAATAATGTCAGGTTTTAATACTAAAGTTCTAGCAATTGCCACTCTTTGTTGTTGCCCCCCTGATAATTCATGAGGATACTTATTTATATGTTCTTCCATATTAATCATTTTCAACATGTTTTTACTTTCTTCTATAGCTTTAGTTTTATTATTGATTTTTAAATTAAGAGCATAACAAACATTTTCTAAAGCAGTCATATTAGGAAATAGACAATAATTTTGAAAAACTATCCCCATCCCTCTTTTAGAAGCATCTAGTGAAGTAATATCCTTTTTGTTTTTAATAATAGTTCCTGATGTGGGTTTTTCAATGCCTATTAATATTTTAAGTAATGTAGTTTTCCCACATCCACTCGGACCTAAAATAGATAAAAATTCCCCATCATTAACTGTAAAACTAATATTATTAAGTACAGTTTTATTATCGTAAATTTTAACTAATTTTTTTATTTCTAATTCGGTCATCTCCGATTTCCTCCGTTCATATTTTATATTATATAACATTAAAATGAACGTGTCAACCAAATAAATGGTTAAGTAGATGCTTAACCATTTATTTGTTTCCATAATTCAGTTAATTTTGTCTTTATTTTAACATCATCAATGCCAGTCATATCAGCATTTTTCGTACTAACCGGATAATTTTTTACATTACTTGTTTTATCTTTTAATATACCTTCTGGCAAGAAGTTTTGACTATCGTTAGTTACTCCATTTGTAATTAAAAATTCAAATACTTTTTTAACATTCTCATTCGTTTCTTTACCCTTTATAATACCGCAAGATGTAGTATTATATAAAGCACCACTATCTAGCTCAATTATACTAAAATCATAACCTTCGTTTATTGCTGCTACTCCTTGACTAGTCATACCCATTGCGATGGCAATTTCTCCTTGTTTAAGTAAGTTAGTAGGGCCTGACCCCGAAGAAGTAAATTCTCTTAAATTCTCTTTTAATTTAGTAAAATATTTTACCGCTTTATCTTTACCCATTATATTAACTACATTTAGAAGAAAAGCGTATCCTGTTCCTGATGTTTTAGGATCTGGCATAGCAATTAAACCTTTGTATTCTTTTTTTAATAAATCATTATATGTTTTAGGTACTTCTAAATTGTGTTCTCTAAAGTATTTATTATCTACAAATAAATTAATTGTGTATTTAGACCAAGCTAAATATTTATTCGAAGTATTAACACCTTTTTCATAAATGCTAGTATCAAAACTAGATATATCAGCAAAATTATCCTTTAAATTTTCTATATGGGAAGTTTCTAAATCAATAACAATATCAGCTTCAATATTTTTTCCTTCATTTTTTATTTTAGCTGCAGTATTTCCGGTAGACATAGTTTGAATAACAACATCAATATCACTAAAGTTTTCTTTTAACAATGTCTTTAAACTTTGAGTCCTGTCATCTTCCATATTGCTGTAAATGACAACTTTTTCTTTTTTGCTACCGCACCCCGTTAAAACAAGTAAACATAACAATAGAACAAAAATCTTTTTCATTATATCCCTCCTCTTTGTTCATATTTATAATTTTAATATATTTTAGTGAACATGTCAATCATTATTTTTAATATAATAAGTACACAATTTAAATTCCTATGTCATTTTATGAACATTTAATCTATAAATATATATTCCTTTTACTTATTTGAGTCATTATTAAAATTTTAATAAAATATTTAAATATGTAAAAAAGTAGTTATATACGATATAACTATCTCTATTGATTGTCTAATAGTTTTTTAAATTTTCCTCTCCTTTTTTGTAAAAATAACATTTGTCTTAAATATTAAAAATAATATTATAAAAATTAACAAAATATAAAAAATTATCATTTCTTTTTTCTTACCTATTGCATAAAAAATTGTAACTACACTAAATATAATATCTACTAAATAAATAACTATTATTGTTTTCCTTGTACTTAATTTCTTTAATAACT
>CAKOIJ010000004.1 GCA_934086775.1 uncultured Bacilli bacterium
GCAACTAATATATGTATAAAAAATTTATACTTAGCTGGTATAGGTTTAATATCATCAAAAATACCTAGTAAAAGTATTAAAAATGATGCCATTAAAATAGATATCATAAGTGAATTCCTATTACCAAAGATCATAAATCCTAAAAGAAATCCCAGAAATATTCCAATCCCACCAAGTAAAGGAATAGGTTTAGTATGTGCACTTCTTGAATTAGGAACATCTAGTATATTTCTACTAATAGCAATTTTTTTAATTAAATAAGTAAATACAAGAGATGAAATAAAAGTAATAATAACAATTAAAAACACATTATGACCATTTACCATAAAATTCACTAAAATCGCCCTCCTCCATTATTATACTAAATTTCACTAAATAAAACTATTATTTTTACTATTATTTACAAAAAAAAGGTTATAAAACCCTTTCACATAAATCTTCATATTTTGCTCCATGTGGAGTAATTAAAAATACTCTTCTATTCTCTCCTACAATTTTAATTTTTATATCTAATCTATTCTTAGGAAGAATATCACTAATTAAATCAGCCCATTCTATAATAGTAATTCCTTTTTTAGTAAAGTATTCCTCTATCCCAATATCTTCTTTATTTTCATTAAGTCTGTAAACATCCATATGAAATAGTTTACACCCCTCTTCACCATCATACTCTTTAATAATATTAAATGTTGGACTAGTAATATTATCTACTATACCCATAGACTTAGCAAATGCTTTAGTAAATAAGGTTTTACCACTTCCTAAATCTCCTTCCAAACAAATTACCATATTAGGAAATTTTTCACTTTCAATATTCTGAGCAAGTTCAATTGTATCCATGTCAGAATTAGATGTAATTTTATAATTCATTCTCATATCACCTATTTAATTTTATCAATATGATATATTTTAATCAATACCTAAATTACTGTTTTTACATTTTATATATAAACTTTTAACCACACACGTCTATTTAATAGGCATAAACTAATCTTGAAGGGGGAATTTGTCATGTACTATGATGAAAGAGAAAATAATATGTTTTCTAAAAATGAAAATGAGTTAGAAATAGAAACTAATCTAGAGCAAAATTTTACAAATATCAATGATAACACATCTGAAATAAAATTTGATATTAACAACGTTAACATAAATAATTTTAGAGAAAACAAGAAAGAATTATATAGTTTAGAAGAAGGATTAAACAAGGGTAATTCCTTTAAAGATGAATATATTCCATACAAAAACTATATATATAGAGTTGTAGTTAAAGGAGATAGAGATAAATTACTATTAAAAGTACAAGAATTAACTTTTAGACTAATTGATTTAAATATTTATCTAGACTTATACCCAAATAGTAATTTATACATTGAATTTAAAAAAACTTTAAAAGAATTAAAAGAGACAAAACAAAAATATGAAAAAAACTATGGTCCCTTATGTTTAGAAGCAGAAGATAATTATAATTCTTATTTATGGAGCAAAAATCCTTGGCCATGGATGAATGAAGGAGGTAAAAACTAATGTTTAAATATGAAAAAATGTTAGAATATCCAATTAACATAAAAAGAAAAGATTTAAAAATGGCTAAACTCTTAGCAGATCAACTTGGAGGCGCAAATGGAGAACTTGGTGCTTCTTTAAGATATCTCTGTCAAAGATTTACAATGCCAGATGAAAAAGGAAGAAGTCTTTTATCAGATATTGGATGTGAAGAAATAGGACACTGTGAAATGATAGGAACAATGATGCATCAATTAATGGAGGGAGCATCAATGGATGAAATAAAAGAAGCTGGCTTATCAGATTACTATACATCTCATAATAAAGGTATATTCCCTACAAGTGCAAGCGGAGTACCTTTTACAACAGCATACATAGCAAGTACTGGTAACCCAGTTGTAGATTTAGCAGAAGATATGGCTGCAGAAGAAAAAGCAAGAGCCACTTATGAAAACCTAATGGATTTAACAAGTGACCCAGATTTACTTGCTCCTCTTAGTTTTTTAAGACAAAGAGAAATTGTACATTACAACAGATTTAAAACATTATATGAAGAATACAAAACTAAATATAACTCCTAAATGGAGTTATTTTTATATATCTCTTTTATAAAGCATTAAACTAACAAAATAAAAAACAATTAAATAAATAAACAAAATTATAACTCCAATATATAACTCTAAATTAACATTAAAAAGAGCATTAACTAATAAATAATTTGAATTACTAAAATAACTAAAATCTAAATAAGGTAAAAAACTATAACTTACAAATATAATACCTTTACCTAATAAAAAATCAAGTATAGTTGTAGACATAAGATTTAACATAATTAATAAAATACAACCAAATATATTTCCATTAAAAAGTATAGATACAAATGAAGTCAAAACTATCAAAAAAACTAAAGGAATCATATAAATAAAACATTTTAACAAATGATAAATAACTAAAGGCATTTTAATAAACTTATTATTAAAATAAACATATTTAGATAAATAAATAAAAGAAGACTTTCCTATTAAAGAACTAACTACTAAAGAAAATAAACTCATGTATACCATAATAAATAAAGCTATAATTATTAAAGCAATAATCTTACTCAAAAATATTTTACTTCTACCTTGACTAGACATAAAAACATATTTATTAGTACCATAATTAACATCATAACTAAAAGAAGAAAAAACAATATATATAATAAAAAAACTTATTATAAAATAAATAAAAGTACTATTAACACTTAAATTTCTAGTTAAATTATCTCTTTCTAAGGAATTAATTTCTGCCTCTTTATTTACTTCTTTTATATATTTATCATAAAGTTTATCATACTTTTCATACCTTCCATGTTTATAAATTATTTTATACTCTTCCCTAGATAATTTTTCTTCTAAAGTATTCTCAAAATTATTGTTTTTTAAAACTAGCAAACTAATTAAACAAATAATAGGTAAAACAAACAAAATAACTTTAAAACTTTTCTTCCTAGTTTCCTTATAAATCTCTGCTTGAATTAATTTTTTCATTTTGCCTCCATCATACTAATAAGCATATTTTCTAACCCACTACTTTCATTTACTGCATAAACAGGAATATTTTCCTTAACAAACTTCCTAATATAAACATTAACTTCTTCATCACTCAGTACAAGCTCATTATTAATACTAATCTTCTTACCTAACCTAAAACTTCTTATCTTCCTAAAACCATCAATACTCTTAACTTGAGTAGTTTTATTATTAATAAAGATAATATCAGTACTCAACTTCTCTATCTCACTAATTAAATGGGAAGATATAATAATAGTTTTATCTTTAAAACTCCTAAGCAAATTTCTTAATTCTAAAATTCCTTTAGGATCAAGCCCATTAGTAGGTTCATCAAGCACTAAAATATCTGGATTCTTAAGTAGACTAATGGCTATTCCAAGCCTCTCTTTCATACCAAGACTATAAAACTTAACTTGTTTCTTTTCGTTAATATTAAGCCCCGTTAGCTTCATAACTTCATTAATTCTAGTATCTTCTACACCATACAAAAGTGCAAAATATTTTAAATTCTCCTTAGCACTTAAAAAATCATAAAAAGCTGCACTGTCAACTATTCCACCTATATTTTTAAGTGCGCCTCTATAATCCTTTCTAATATTATAACCATTAATAAATATTTCCCCAGAACATTTATAAAGACCCATTATCATCTTAAGAAGAGTACTTTTACCACTACCATTTTGTCCAACTAATCCATAAATCTTGCCCTTTTTAAGTTCCAAATTAACATTCTCTAATATTAAATTATTCTTTATCTTTTTTCCTGCATTCACTATTTCAATAACATTATCCATAATCCTCTCCTATTAATTAAGGACAATTTAAACAAAACCCATCTATTTAATCTCTATTGTAAATTTAAAAGTATCTTCTAAAACAATCGAGGCATTTGTTACTTTTCTTTTTCTACCATCACAAGAACAATTATACCTTTTAAATATTGCAATAACTCCATCTAAATTAGTCATATCTAATATTTTAGGTTTCCCTTTATAATAAGAAAGAATTCCGGTAACTGCGCCTTCAAAATCATTAGATTTAATCTCGTCCCAAACTTTTAAAGTGTTTCTATATCCAAGTACCTTCAAAATATCTATAGGATTATAAAAATCTTCATGAGAAGTAGAAAAAGAACCAATACGTTTAATAACTTTTTTACCCATAAAACCTCCTTTCAAACCGAGTTTATCATACTTAAAAATAGATTGCAAACACACAAAATTTTAAATTTTAAAGCATTTTTTACTATATAAAATTTAATTTTTAATAAACAAAACCTATCTAAAATTTAAAATTTAATCAAAAAAAAAGTTAAAAATTTTTATAAAATTTATAACTTAATCAAGAATTACACCTTCTTTTTCTATAATATCTTTAAATTTTTCCTTAAATTCATCTATAGCTTTTTTCTTTGCATCCTCATAAACACTTTTAGTATTTTTAATAGCATCATAAATATTCTTAATACACATAACACTTCTATTTTCAAAAACAGCATTACTAAAAGCATTACCTAGTAAAGTGAGTGCTATATCAGGATATCTATTTCCAATTTCATAAACTCTTTTATATTCATCTGTTAACTCTACAATAAATCTAAACAGATTTTCTTTTTGATAATCACTATATGGAATTATAACGCCACTTTTCTTTTCTAACTTAGGATATGTACCCATTAAAATCTTAACCGTATCTTCTATAGAAGGTTCTAAAACATCAACTCTTTGAAATCTTCTTAAGAACGCTCTATCTCTTAAAATATAACTTTCATACTCTTCAGTAGTAGTAGCGCCTATCATTCTAATAGTACCCCTATCTAACCCGGGTTTAAGCATATTAGCAAAGTCAACATTTAAATTACTAGTGTTTCTACTAACAAGTAAATGAACCTCATCAATAAAAAGAATAATATTTTCTCTAGTCTTAAGCTCATCTACTAATATTTGTAATTTATTTTCACTATTACCATTACTTTCAGCATTACCAAGTAAACTAGAAATATTTATTTTTATTAAATCATAGTTCTTTAAAGCATCTGGTACAAGTCCTTTACCTAATCTATAGCCAATACCTTCTACTATAGCAGTCTTACCAATACCTGGTTTACCAACTAGTAAAGCACTTTTTTCAGGAGTTAGAAGTATTAATAAAGTTTCCTTAATCTCTTTATCTCTACCTATAGCCGGATCAGTAATATACTCTTTAGTCTTTAAATTCTCTCCATAAGTATCAAGTACACTAAATTTATTATTATTAAAATCAATCATTTCAATATTTTCATTCATATAAATCACTCTCTTACATAATTATTGTACCAAATTTATACATAAAATACAAAACAATCACATATATTTTACATGATTTTTAACATTTTTCAATTTTTTATTAATTTTAAGTTGACTTTAGACATAAACTTTAGTACAATTATATTTGTAATTCGCCCGTTTAGCTCAGTCGGTAGAGCGCACGGCTGTTAACCGTTAGGTCGCAGGTTCGAGTCCTGCAACGGGCGCCATATTTTTTTAAAATTAATAAGTGCATTCGTGCGCTTTTTTTATTTATAAATAAATATATTCATAAAAAAACTACTAATAATTAGTAGCTCTTCTCTCTTGATAAGCTTTTCCATGATTACATACAGGACACACTTCAAGTGCTTCCTTACTTCTATAAACATGTCCACAGTTTCTACATATCCAAATAGTTTCTTCTTCTGAAGAAAATACTAAATTATCTTCTACCTTCCTTAGTAGAGTTAAATATCTCTCTTCGTGTTCCTTTTCAATATCCCCAACAAGTCTAAATAACTCAGCTATATCATCAAAACCTTCTTCTTTAGCAGTTTCACTAAACTCTTTATACATATCAGTCCACTCATAGTTTTCACCATTTGCAGCATCCTTTAAATTTTCACTAGTACTTGGAACCTTACCATCATGTAAAAGTTTAAACCACATCTTAGCATGTTCCTTTTCATTACCAGCAGTCTCTTCAAAAATACTTGCAATTTGTTCATAACCTTCCTTTTTAGCCTGACTAGCATAAAATGTATATTTATTTCTTGCCTGACTTTCTCCAGCAAAAGCAGCCATTAAATTTCTCTCTGTTTTACTACCTTTTAATTCCATGATTTTACCTCTCTTTCGATATAATTATATCAAAATAAGTTATGAAAATAAAGAAAAAGAATAAAATTTTATAAGGTATTGGTGAGGTTATGGAAGACTTATTTAACTTAAACCCAAAAGTATCAACAGCAATCTGTGTTTTAATAGGATATTTACTAATAGATGACTTCACAGCAAATGAACAAAATGTAATTGGTAACTGGCTTATGCTAATAAGCCAGTTAATAATAACTAACTCTGCAAGTCAAGGCTTAATAGAAAGAAGAGTACATGGTACAATCATGAACATTAACAGTAAAGATGCAAAAAAACTATATAATCCGTTAGAATACAATATAGAATATTTAAGAAAAATACTTAGTGAAATATACCCAGAAGAAATGAAAAGAGTGTTTGCTTCACTTCGTAATGAAATAAATAAAATGGAAGACAAATATGGTGGACTTTATAATTAAAGTTCACCATATTCTTTTTTAGCATCAATATATGCTTTATTAATTTTTTCTTCACTCGCAGTTTCTAAATTATACCAACCATTTTTAAACATATAATCAAAAATATCCCTCTGAAGATCCTTACTTTCCTTAAATAAAATAAACACTTTTCTAAACAAAACTTTATTACTCATTTCATTAATTGTAATACTGTAACTATTACTCATATTTTTTTCATAAAGAAGTAAATCATTTAAAATATCAATTTCATTAATTTCTTTTGTCTTCTTAACTTCTTTTTTCTTATTTACTATCTTAGACATATTCCCACCTACTTCAAAATATCCATAATTTTTTCATATTGATTTTTATGTACTTTAATAACCTTTTCTATAACCTTTCTAGTATCATCATCAGTTACTACTTCCATAAAAAAGTTTGCTTTCTTGACTAAAACAAAATTCCATTTTAACATATCTTTAATGTAATCCAAATCCTTAGTAGATATTATATTAGGTACTTCATTCATACTTATCACTCCCACTAATATTATTAACAATTTTATCTATAAATACTTGCCAATATTTACATACATATTTAATTAATATTCTCATATAATATTAATGTTTAATAATTTAAACAAATTTAGCACTCGTGCTTGACAAGTGCTAGCAATAGTAGTATAATCATAATCGTAAGGAGATGAATATTATGAGTTTATTACCAGGAAGATTTTATTTAGATGATATCTTTAATGATTTTGAACCAGAAAAAAAATTAATGAACATGAACTGTGATATTTATGAAAAGGATGGAATTTACAACATAGAAATGGACATTCCAGGTTTTGACAAAAAAGATGTTAAAATTGAAGTTGAAGATGGATATCTTACAGTTTCTGCTAAAAAGAGTGAGAAACATGAAGACAAAGATAAACATTACATTAAAAGAGAAAGATATTCTGGTTCATTTAAAAGAGAATTTTATATTGGTGATGTAAATCATGAAGATATCAAAGCAGAATTTAAAGATGGAACTCTTAACATAACAGTTCCAGAAGCACCTAAGAAAGATAATAAAAAACTAATTAATATAAACTAAAAAAAGGAAATCAATTTTCCTTTTTTATTTTTAAAAATTTATTTCTTAGCACTTTCTCTTTTTTCTAATTCTTTATAAGCAATTTTACCTAAATTAGTCCTAGGTAAACTTTCAACCACTTCATATTCGTAGGGCTGGCTATACTTTGCTAAATATTCACTAGTTAATTTTTTAACTTCTCTTATAACTTTTTCCTTATTTGTATCATTACTTACCAAAGTAATAAATGCTTTTGCAACCTCATTTTTATAAGGATGAGGTTTACCAATTACACATACTTCATTAACTAAAGGATGCTTCCTAATTATACTTTCAATATGAGATGGATAAAGATTATAACCATTAGAAATAATAACTCTCTTAAGTCGTTGTGCAAAATAAACAAAGCCTTTCTCATCCATCTTTCCAAGATCTCCAGTATGAAGCCATACCTTTCCTTTTTTATCTTTCTCTAAAACCTTTTTAGTTTCCTCTTCATCATTTAAATAACCTATCATAACATTAGGACCACTTATACAAATTTCCCCTACCTCATTTAAAGGCATTTCCTCTAAAGTTCCAGGTTTAGTTATCTTGTAAAAACAGTCTTGACATGGCACCCCTATACTACCTTCCATTTGAACTTTTCTAGGTAGTAAAGCACTTGCACCAGCACCCTCAGTAAGTCCATAACCTGGTCTAACAGTTGCCATGCTATTGTGCTCTTTCATAAAAAAATCAACTTTTTTCTTAAGTTCAGGATTAACCGTATCTCCACCAGTTATAATATCCTTCACAAAAGATAAATCAATATCATTTAGTATAGGATCATTTATCATATTATCTAGAAGTGTTGGAACACCAACTATAAAATTAGGTTTATATTGTTTTATAAGTCTACCAAAAGCCTTATAATTAAAAACCGGTATAAGAGTGCACTTAACACCATATACAAGTGGAGTATGCACACAAACATCTAAACCAAAAGCATGAAAAATGGGCATAATTGTTAAAACTGTATCACCAGGTCCTGCTGGCATTATCATTGAACCAGTCTGAAGAGTTGCAGCATTAAAATTATTATTAGATAAAACAATACCTTTACTTTCTCCGGTTGTTCCACCACTATATAAAATAACCGCAGGATCGCTAGCTTTTCTCTTAACCTTATATTTACCATCAAACATATATCCAAAATCAATAAAATTACTAAAAGAGAAAATATTTTCTTCATCATAATTAACTTTGACTTTCTTCTGGGTCAAATTATATGCAAGCCTAGTAACCCTATTCATCTTTTCACTAACAGACATAACAACCACTTTTACTGAAGTACCTTTAAGAATATTATAAACTTTAGGATAAGCAATATCTACAGTAAAAACAAGTTTACTATTAGATATATTTATATAGTGTTCAATTTCCTTTTCCGCACTAAGTGGATGAACCATATTGCTAACCCCACCAACCATATTAATAGCATAAAACAGTACTATCGCTTGAGGCATATTAGGAGAAATAATAGTAACTTTATCTCCTTCTTTAACACCAAAAGCTTTTAAACTTCTAGCACTTTCCTCAATTTCATAAATTAATCTCTTAAAAGTAATAGAAGATCCATAGTATTCATACGCAAGACTACTAGGATTTCTATTTGCACTTTCATTCACCATTTCCCAAAGCATTTTATCAGGATAATTAATACTTTTAGGAACTCCATCATCATAAAACTCTGTCCAAGGAGCACTAATACTTAAATTTTGTTGTTTCTTTAATTTTATCATTTACATTCCCTTCTAAACATTTTGGATTATTTAAAATATCTTGCATAAGTTTTACCGACTTAACAAAATATACACCATCAGCTATTCTCTCATCTATGTTAATACCAGCCTCGGTATATTTCCTTCCATTTTCTTCCCTAATTTCTCCAAATGTGGCAAGAATAGAACTAGTACCAAAATCAGTTAAATTATGATAAATCGCACTACTTTTAATACTTCCCAAATTACTAACTATACACGTACTATAATAAAGATTATCATTAATTAAACTTTTAGGTAATAAATCATGTCTATCCATATATTTAACTACTTTAACCACTAAACTTATTAAAAAACTAGGTAACTTACCAATAATATTCATAATACTATTAGTTCCTTCTTCCTTGGCATTTCTAACATCACTAACAGCTTTTAAAGTTTTTTCTTTAATACTAAACAAATTATCTTCTGGATCTATCTTAATAACTTTTAAAATTTCTTTAGAAATATCTTCATAATTTACTTTAGCAGTAAAAGCAATCAAAACATCATTTCTATCATAATATTTCTTATTAACAATAAACCTATTAAGTAAAGGTCTATTATAAATAGTCTTAACAATTAAAGTAATAAACAAATGAAAATAAGTTAAATCATTATCCTTAAGTTTCATCTCTTCATAATACTTAACAAGTTCAGTAACATCTAATTTCTGATTAATAAAAACATCACTATCGCACCTATTAGGTTTAATATAAGGCATCAAAACATGCATTGCATCAATATCTTTTACTCTCTTACCATCTCTTCTATTCATTTTACTCTTCTCTTTCTATGTTCAACTTTATAAAGAACTTTTAAAACTAATTTAATAGGAAGAAACTTACCAGCAATATACCCTAGTTTAACATCAAACCCCGGCACTATAATAAGCTTCTTTTTAAACATCTTTCTTATAGCATAACTTCCTACAAATTCACTAGTCTTACTATTTATACTAAAGTGTCCCCCAGCTACATTATTAAAATTAGTATCAACCGGTCCAGGACAAAGTACACTTATACTTACCTTAGAACCATTTCTTCTAAGTTCTTCATAAATTCCAAGTGAATAACTTCTAACATAACTTTTAGTAGCATAATAAGTTCCAAGAAGTGGTCCACCTGGTAAAAGTCCTGCAATACTTGCAACATTCATAATATAATTATTACCATCCATATATTTTAAGCATGTCTTTGTAATTTTATGCAAACTTTTTACATTAACTTCTAACATTTCCATTTCTCTTTCCAAAGTAACTTCTTTATAATTCCCAAAAGCACCAAAGCCAGCATCATTTATAACAACCTCGGGTTTCTCCTTTAAAATAAACTTAAGTAACCCATCCACTTCATCACTTTTACTTAAATCACATAAATAAATAGATGACCTTTCTAAAGTCTTACTTACTTTCTCTAGCTTAACCTTATCCTTTGAAACAAGAATAACCTCGTGTCCAAGTTTAGATAAACACTTTGCCATTTCTTTTCCAATTCCACTAGATGCTCCTGTAACTAAACATTTCATATCTTGTTCACCTGCCTATAATAATTATATCAATTAAATAAAAAAAATAAAAGAAAAACAAAGAAAATCTATAAATCTTTATCATAAAACATAATAAATACTTAAATCAAATAAATAAGTATTTCTAATTCTCTTATGAGGCTTAAAATTCTAGGTGGTCTACTATTCCTTAAACTTTCATCAAACCCTAAAAAACATTACTATTACTTTTTTTATATTCATAAAAACTATAAACGACAACAATTATTATACTCGAATATAATATAGTAACAAAAGATAAAAAAACAATAGACAATTATCACATTTTATGGTTAAATAAAGTTAGGGTGGTAGTATGAAAAAACAATTGCTTGATTACATATATAGTAACGATTTTAAAGAAATATCTTATAATGGAATAAAAAAATACCTAGGAGTTAGCAGAAAACATTTAGATAATGAAGTTAAAAAAATGCTTTTTGAATTTGAATTAGAAGGTCTTTTGTATGAAGATAAAGATGGCTTATACAAGAAGTTTCCCTCTAATTTTTTCGTATCAGAAATATCTTCAACAGGAAAAGGAACTAAATACATATCTATAAATGATAAAAAAATATTAATGAAAGAAAATAACTTAAAAGGCGCTCTTCCATATGATAAAGTAATAATAAGTAACAAAGATGGAAAATATAAAGTAGAAAAAATACTAATAAGAAGATTACCAAAAGTAGTATGTGAAGTTAGATTAAATGATGAAAACAAAAAATATTTACATCCAATAAAAACAAATAACTCTCTTAAAATAACAATAGGTACAAAAAACATGAAAAAATTAGTACCAGGACAAAGAGTATTAATTGAAACAACAACAGAAGAATATGGTGACATGTACGTAGGTAAATATATAAAAACAATAGGTAATGCAAACGACCCAGATATTGATTTTAAAACAATCGCGTATAACTATGGCTTTAATTTAGAATTTCCAGACGAAGTATTAGAAGAAGTAAAAAAACTTAAAACAGAAGTAACTGAAGAAGATTTAATTGGAAGAGTTGACTTAAGAAATGAAAAGATTTTTACAATAGACGGGATAGATTGTAAAGACATGGATGATGCAGTATCAATTAAAAAAGATGATGAAGGAAACTATATATTAGGAGTCCACATTGCGCATGTATCACACTATGTAAAACCATCTTCAGAAATATTTAAAGAAGCAACAAGAAGAACCACAAGTGCATATTTCCCTGAATCAGTAATCCCAATGCTACCTTTTGAATTATCAAATGGAATATGTAGTTTAAACGAAAATGCAGATAGACTAACAAGAACAGTTGAAATCAAATTTAATAATATAGGAAAAATAATAGATTTCAAAACATATAAATCAGTAATTAATTCAAAGAAAAAAATGAATTATGATGATGTAACAAAAGTATTAACAAACGAAGAAATACCTAAAGGTTACGAACCATTTGCTAAAGATTTAAAACTTATGTATGAATTATCTAAAAAACTAAGTACAATTAAAAACGAAAGAGGTTACATAGGTTTAAACAGTGAAGAACTAAAATTTAAATTAGACGCACTTACAAACACAGAAGAAATAAAAGTAGAAGAAAACTTAGAAAGTCATGAATTAATTGAAAACTTTATGTTATCCGCTAATGAATTAGTTACAACTATATTTAGTTTACCATTTGTATATAGATGTCATAGTTACCCAAGTGAATATAAAATAAATGAACTCTTAATAAAACTAAAAGAATTAGGATATCATACTAAAAACTTAAAAAATATGAAAACATCATTTTTAATTCAAAGACTACTAAAGGATTTCAAAGGAACTGAAGAATTTTTAGTAATATCAGAAATAATACTAAGAAGTCTTAAACTAGCATATTATGATGTAGAAAACATAGGTCACTTTGGTCTAGCACTTGAAAGTTACACACATTATACTAGTCCTATTAGAAGATTACCAGACTTACTTGTACACCACTTGCTTGACATCTATGAAACAGAAGAGTTAGATTTAGAAAAATTAGAAGAAATAAACAAAATACTAAAAACTCTATGTGAAAAATCTTCATTCATGGAAAGACAAGCTGATAAAGCAGAATATGAAGCAGATAAATTACAAGTAATAAATTACATAAAAAATCATGTAAATGAAGAAAGAATAGGATTCATAGAAAATATAAATGAAAATAACATACATGTTAGAGTTCCAGGTTTAATGGATGGAGTTGTTTCTTATGAAAACATGCCAGAACAAACAAGAATGACAGAAAAAGGCAAAATAAAAGGTTTAACTACTGGTAGAACCTATAAAGTAGGTCACAAAGTACTATTAAATGTACTAAATGCATCATACATTGACAACACTATTTATTATAGTTTAGTAGATAATTTAACAATAACAGAAAGTGAAACAAAAAAATTAACAAAAACATTATAGGTGAAGTATGGAAGAAAAAAGAATATTTGGAAAAGGCATTTGTTTTACAAAATTATTTATAATCTTTTTAATAGGTTGTTTATTTGGAAACTATTACGAAATGATTTTAAACTTAGTAAGACACTACTTAAAAGATGGAAGTATATTCTGGGAAGTAAGAAGAGGTTTGATATACTTTCCACTGAGCCCAGTTTATGGACTAGGCACTGTTGTAATGACATATTTTCTTGCAGAAAAAAACTATAAGTGGTATCAAATACTAGCTTATGGTTCTCTTTTAGGTGGTGCAGTTGAATACATAATAAGTTTCCTTCAAGAAACATTTACTGGCACAACATCATGGAACTATGTAAACAAAGTATTAGACATAAATGGAAGAACAACAATCCCAATAATGCTCTTATGGGGAATAATATGTTTAGTATTTGTAAAAATAGTCTATCCATTTCTAAGTAAACTAATAGAAAAAATACCTTATGAAATAGGAACAAAAATAACAAAAATACTTGTAATAATAATAGCAATTGATATGTTTATATCATTTGGAGCAGTTATAAGACAAAACTTAAGAAGAAACAACATCCCGCCTTACTCTCCACTCGGTACTTTCTTTGATAAAGTTTATACCGATGAAAGACTAAAAAGAGCATATCCAAACATGAAAGTGAGAAAATAAAATGATAGCAAACGCATTAATAATACTAGGGTTAATCTTATTAATATCAAAATTTATAATAAGATTTTATAAAGGTATATTACCTAAAAAGCAAAAAGAAGCAAGTAACTTTTCAATACTAATTCCAGCTAGAAATGAAAGTAATGTAATAGAAGACTTACTTAAAAGTATAAAAAATCAAAGTGAAAAAATTAACTTTGAAAACGTATACATAATAATAGAAAACAAAAGTGACAAAACAGTTAAAATTGCTAAAAAATATAATGCTAATATAATTATAAGAGAAAAATTAAATCTAAAAAGAAAAGGTTATGCATTAATGGAAGCAATAGAAAAAATAACAGAAGAAAAAATATATGATGCTTACTTTATATTTGATGCAGACAACATATTAGATAAAGACTACCTAAAAAAAATGAAAAAAACATATTTAGAAGGATATTCTATTGGAATAGGAAAAAGAAAAATCAAAAATAAAACAAATAGCATAGCTATTTCAAGTCAATTAATATTCACTCTAATAAATGACTTATCTAATAAAAATAGGAACAAATATAATGTAAATGCAAATGCTTCCGGAACTGGCTTTTACATAAGTGGTAAAGTAATAAATAAACTAAAAACATATCCATTTCATTCACTAACAGAAGACTATGAAATATCTCTATATGCAGTGATAAACAACCTAACAACTAAATATAATGAAAAAGCTATATACTATGATGAACAACCAACAGACTATAAAACATATTTTAATCAAAGAACAAGATGGGTTAAAGGTTACTTTGAAACAAGAAAAATATACACAAAAAACTTAATAAAAAAATTAAAACTTGATAATAAAAACTATAAATCTGTATATACTTCACTAATAGGAGTATATGATTTAATATTAATACTAATAGGATTACTAATAAAATGCTATAAATACCCTTTAGAAATAATACTAGCAGTATACATAGCATTAATAATATTTACAATAATACTTCTAAATAAAGAAAATATAAATATTAATAAAACATTATACTTAAAAGTATTACTAATAAACCCTTTATTACTTCTAACATACATACCATGTCTAATAAAATCAATATTTAAAAAAGACATTGAATGGACAGTAATACAGCACAAAGAGAAACTTGACTAGTTTCCTTTTTTATTGCATTAACCACTTTTTTAAATAAACATAATCATAAATAGTGGATAATGCTCAATATTAAACTCATCAACATAAACATTACTACCTTTTTCAAGTTTAATATATCTAGAAACAGTTTTATAATTTTCAATTATAGATTTTAAAGATTTAGCTTGCTTATTATTACCAGATTTAACTTCTAAAGCAGTTACTTTCCCATCAATATTCAAAATAAAATTTATTTTAAGTTTACTCTTCTTTTGAAAATACATAACCTTATCATATCTAGTTTTAATTTCTTCAGCACAAACATTTTCCAAAATAGCACCTTCATTAATATATAAATTTTCATTTAAAATATCTTTTTGTACACCTTGTTCAAACATAGAAATCAAAAGTCCTGTATCTCTTACATATATTTTAAAACTATTTTCTATTACATTAGAAACAAGTGGTGAAGCAGGCTCTGTTAAATTATTACACACATTAATTATTCCTGCATCTCTTAACCGCTCCAAACTTGAAAAATACTTTCTTTCTCCCTCATTAGGATTTGCACTAATAATATCTTTATATAAAAACTTTTTATTCGCTTTAGTTAATTGTGAAGGAATACTATCAAAACAGTTAATTATTTTTTGTTTGCTTGTATCACTAGCATACTTTAATATATCCATTTTATAATTCTCAATAATACCTTTTTGTAATTCTAAAACATTTATTAAACTGTTTGTTTGAATATAAGTATTAACAATCTTAGGCATTCCACCAACAAGTAAATACATTTTAAAATACTCCTCAAATTGTTTAAGAACATACTGATCAAGTGGCAAAAGGTTATTAAATGAATTTCTAGCAACATCTATTATTTCTTCCTTAACACCTATAGCCCATAAAAATTCTTCAAAGTCTAGTGGATACATATCTATAATTCTTTCATAACCTACTGGATATGAACTAATTTCCTTATAATATAAACCTAACAATGAACCAGATGCAACAACATCAATTGTGCTATCCATAGCAAAAGACTTTAGAGCAGTTCTAGCATTAGGGCAAGCTTGTATTTCATCTAAGAATATAATAGTATCATTTGAAATAAGAGGAATATTAGGAAAAGATAACTCCAATTTCATTTTTAGTGTCTTAATATCTAAATTCCCATCAAATATACTTTTATATGATGGTTCAAGTTCAAAATTAATATAAATATAGCTTTTATAATTACTTTTAGCAAACTCATTTATAATATAAGTTTTACCAACTTGTCTAGCCCCCCTTACAAGCAAACACATATTTTCCTTACTATTTTTCCAATTAAGTAATTTTTCAGCAATTTTTCTTTTTAACATGTCATTACCTTCTTTCTCCCTAATTATAACACTCCAAACTAAAAAATGTAAGTTTTTTCCACGACTTAAATGAACTAGTTGCAAGTTTTTCCCACGACTTTTGTGTATTAATTGCAAGTTTTTCCTACGACTTTTTAAATTATAAGAAAAAATAGAACTAATTTAACTTTTCTTAGTTCCAATTTTTTCTCCACATTTAACAATAGTTTCAATATTTCTAATAGAATTATTTAAAATATCTTTATCTAAAGATATTTTATTCTTTTCAAAAGCAAGCACTATAGTAGAACCTCCAAATAAGAACATACCCTTTTCTTCACCTTTTTTAAAAGAATAATTCTCGTGTAAATTCTTAATCTTTCCAACCATAACTGCACCTACTTCAACTTCTAAAACATCCCCAAAATTATCAGTATGTAAAATAGTATACTCTCTTGAATTTCTTTTAAATACTTTACATTTTCTGTAAGCTATAGGCCTAACTGTATTTAATACTCCTCTTACAAAAATATTCTTATAATGATATCCATTATCAATATAATGATATCTATGATAATCATCCTTACATAACCTAAAAACTAAAAAATACCCATCAATGTAATTCTTGTAAACTTCATCATCATTTACAAGATCTTTCAAACTATAAAAAGAGTCTTTTATTTCGAAACAAGAGAACTCATTAATATCATAAACAGTCAATTTAGCATCACATGGACTAATTAAAAGATTACTATCATCATCAAAGTTAATAATCTTCTTTTTTCTTATAAAAAAATCATTAAAAGATTTATATTTTCTATCTTCAAATAAGCTCATATCAATATTATTTTTCTTGATAAAAGGCTTAATCAAGAATTTAGAAATTCTTAAACTAAGAAAAAGTCCAACTATCTTAGAAAAAATAGGCAAAGAAACAAACTTAATTAAAAATCTACCAGTAATAGACCCATAAAAGAAACTAACAGTTTTACCTTCCTTATCATAATCTACATTATTCTCCCTATCTTTATTAACATATAACATATTACTACTCCTCATCAATAAAAAGTTTAACAATATTCTTACTAGGAACTCTCATATCAATCTCTTTATTTATTTTAAAACTAAAACTCTTAGTATTATGTTTAAACTCTTCTCCATCAATAACCCAGCTAGGTGGAACCTTATCAAAAACAATTTTAAAATTACTAGTCTTATAATACTCTAAACCAGGCATATTTCTAACTTTACCAGTTAAAATTTTATTAGCTAAGAAAAACAATTCAGGTTTTTTCTTTGCACTAATTAAAATAACTTCAAATTTATTATCATTTAACTTAACATCGTCATAAATATTAGAAATACCCCCCATCCTACTCGTATTAGTAATAAATATAAAAGAATAAGTTCCACTTTTCTTAATTCCATCAACTTCATACGTCAAATCAAATAACTGTACTTTATCTCTTAAAGCATGAATAGCATTAAAAACATATGCAAGTCTTCCATACTTCTTCTTAAAACTTCTTGGTGTACTATAACTCACATCTACATAACTACCTAGACATGCTACATAAACAAATGGTGTTTCGTTGATTATACACACATCTATATTTTTATTAGTACCATTTAGCACCATTTGAGCATTAACAAGCAATTTCTTAGTAAAACCATACATAGTACCAACATCATTCATAGTACCAACAGGTAACTGACTAATAAGAAGTTTCTTCTCCCTCATTAAATTACCAGTAATACCTTCATTTAAAGTACCATCACCGCCAGCTAAAATAACTAAATCAATATCATCGCTTAAATTCTTAACAATATCTACAGTGTCCTTAGCCTTCTTAGTTGGACACATTAAAGCCTCATACCCGTTAGCCAATAAAACATCTGGTAAATCTTCAATATTCTTTTTATCTATAGGTCTTCCACTTTCGGGATTATAAATAACTGCACATTTCTTCATATTTCATCACATAGTAATTATACAATAAAATAATAAATTACTCAATACAGAAAAATAGATATAAAGGTAATGTACTAATTATAATAACTTATTTCGGATAAACATGTATCACATTTTTAACTTTTATATGAATAACTTCACTAAAAAGTTTAATAAAAAAGTCTATTTCATATCTATTAAATCAATAATCAAAAATTAAAATATATATCGTTTTATATATAAAAAATCTATTAGCATTTTGCTAATAGATTTATTCTTCATTACTAATTTTCCTTGTTCTCTTCTTAGTAGTTGCAACTACTTGACTTTCGTTAGTTTCTTCACTTAATTTTTCCATTTTATTCTTAATTTTAATTAACTTAAATAACTTAAGAATATCATAGATAATAACACCTACTGCTGGAATTAAAATAATAGTAAACCAGCCAAACTTACTTGCTAAGAAAAATTGTACTCTACCTAACTGTGGAATAACCATTTTAGTAACACCTACTATATGATCTTCATCAATTATTTCATTATCATTAATTGGGTTAGCATCCCCTCTAGTTCTAAAAGTATAACCTGTTCCCGTATTATATTTTTCAACTACTCTGTGAGTTATTGGAGTGTTTCCAAAATAACTATTAGTACTATAATAAGATAAAATATCTCCAATCTGAATATCTTCTGGATTAGTTTTAACTACAAAAACAACATCATAGACTTGAATTTTAGGGGTCATACTAGGACTAATAATAGTATAAAGCCCAAACGGTTGTTTTTCTCCTTTAGCTAATGCAATTTTATTTACTGCTATATATGCAATTAACAAAGCACCTATAACACATAATATAACCATTATACACCAAGAAATAGTTTTTGAAATAGCGTATATAATTCCCCTTTTCTTTTTATTTTTCATATGTTCACCTACTATAAATTATTATATTAAATTTTTTCTTAATATACAAGACAATTATAACTAATTTACATAATTTTTATAGAAAAAAATCTTAATTTTCCTTAAGATTTTCATTTTTACTAAATAAACAACCACAATAATTTTGTCTATATAAATTAAACTTCTTAGATAATTCAATAGATATTTTATATCCTTCTTTCTTCTTAAAATCAGAATATAAATATTTTACTTTTATATTTTCTTCTAAATCTTTACCAATTAAATTAATAACCTCACTATTCTTATGAGGACTAACTGTTAAAGTGGTTCCAAAATATTCAAAGTTTTCTTCTTTAGCTTTTAAAGCAGTTTTAAGAAGTCTTAACTTAAAACATAAAAAGCATCTCTTACTTCCCTCTGGTAAATCTTCTAAACCTTTTACTGCTTTTCTATAAATATCATTTTCATAATCGCAATTAATATATTTAACACCTAATTCTCTAATTACTTTTAGTTGTTCTTCTTTCCTCTTTAAATATTCATTAATTGGTTCTATATTAGGATTATAATAATAAATAGTAATATCAAAATAATTTATTAATCTTGTAATAACAGCAGTTGAACAAGGCCCACAACAGGAATGTAAAAGTAAAGTAGGCTTTTTTCCTTTATTTTCACTTATAATTCTCTCAAGCTCTAAATCATAATTTACTTTCATAAAAACCTACTTTTGCTTTTTAGCATCTTCTTTTTTTCTAAGCTCAGTATTCAAAATTTTCTTTCTTAATCTAAAACCTTTAGGAGTTACTTCAACTAACTCATCTGTATTAATATAATCAAGCGCTATCTCTAAAGTTAATTGTCTAGGTCTTTTTAAAACAACTGTATGATCTTTACTAGCGCTTCTAGTATTAGTTAAATTTTTAGATTTAGTTACATTAACAGCTAAATCATTATCTCTATTATTTTCCCCAACTATCATTCCTTCATAAACCTCAGTACCAGGTTCAATAAACATAACACCTCTGTCTTCTAAAGCACCAAGCCCATAAGCAGTAGCTTTTCCATTTTCCATAGAAACTAAAACTCCAAGTTTTCTTTCTCCAACAGGATTAGGATTAACTGGACCATATTCCTTAAATGTATGATTTATTATTCCATAACCTCTTGTTAAAATTAAAAATTCATTGACAAAACCTATTAATCCGCGAGAAGGAACTAAATACTCAAGTTTAGTATTATTTTCAAAAGCCTTCATATTAATCATTTGTCCATCACGAGAAGCAAGACTTTCAATAACTGATCCTACTGTATCTGTAGGTGCTTCAATTAAAACTTCTTCATAAGGTTCACACTTAACACCATCTATTTCTTTAACAATAACTTCTGGTTTAGAAACTTGAAGTTCAAAACCTTCTCTTCTCATGTTTTCAATTAAAATAGATAAATGAAGTTCTCCCCTACCACTTACTATCCAATTTTCAGCATCTTTTTGTTCTACTCTTAAAGAAACATCCTTTTCAAGCTCTTTCATTAATCTCTCTTCTATTTTTCTAGCAGTAAGAAGTTTACCTTCCTTACCAGAAAATGGACTAGTATTAACACCAAATGTCATCTTAAGAGTAGGCTCTTCTATTTTAAGAATTGGTAAAGCATTCTCTTTACCCACTTCACAAACAGTTTCACCAACTGAAATATCAGGTAAACCTGAAATACCAACTATTTCACCACATGAAGCACTTTCAATCTCTTCTTTCTTAATACCAGTAAATCCAAATAATTTTTGAACTCTAAACTGTTTTATACTTCCATCTAATCTAACACAAGATACCATTTGTCCAGATTTAACTGTACCATTTGTAATAGTACCTACACCTATCCTTCCAACATAATCATTATAATCTAGTAGAGCTGGTTGAAATTGTAAAGGAGCATCCTTATCTCCCTTAGGTTCTGGAATAGTATTAATAATAGTTTCAAAAATTGGTTCCATAGTATGCTTTTGAGTACTTAAATCCTCTTCATAACTACTTGTTCCATTTAAAGCACTAGCATAAATAATTGGAAAATCTATTTGTTCATCATTAGCACCTAAATCAATAAATAACTCAAGTACTTCATCAATAACTTCATTAATTCTTACATTTTCCCTATCAACTTTATTAATTACTACAATTGGTTTCAAATTAGCTTCAAGTGCTTTCTTTAAAACAAATCTAGTTTGAGGCATAGTACCTTCTCTAGCATCAACTAAAAGAATAACACCATCAACCATGTGCATAATTCTTTCAACCTCTCCACCGAAATCAGCATGTCCTGGAGTATCAACTATATTAATTTTATAATCTTTATAATGAACACCAGTAGTCTTAGCTAAAATAGTAATACCTCTTTCTTTTTCTATATCATTAGAGTCCATAACTCTCACATCATGAGTTTCATTTTCTCTAAAAGTCCCACTTTGATTTAAAAGTTCATCTACTAAAGTAGTTTTACCATGATCAACGTGGGCTATAATTGCGACATTTCTTATTTTCATTTCATTCACTTCCCTTAAAAACCTAGTGTATTATATCACTATTCAACCATGTTTGTAAAGAAAAATGTAACAATTTTGTTACATTTCATTAAATGTTTATAACTTATTACTTATAAACATTAATTTATACTTTTTCCATTTACATAAATCTTATAAGCATTAAAATCTATATTAGAATTCCTACTATCATCATTATCAATACACCAGAACTCTTATCTAAAGTTAAAGTATTATTTTGGACATCATCATTAATGCTAACGCTTCCCTTAACATCATAAATAGCAAATATCACAAGTACAATTACAATAAAGCACTAATTCACATCAAAATATTTTTCAAATATATCTTAATTATTAATCCTTCTTTCTTAAAACATAATCTCGCACAAATGTATACAAAACATATCAAAAAAAATATATTTGCTTTTAGACTATATGTAAAACACTTTTCGACAGATTGTAATCCTTTTGTTCGTCAAATTGTAAAAATGAGTATTACATAATACTCATTTTACTTATTTGTATAATTATAATAGTTCATCTCTGCTATCTCATTACTAACTTCCTCTAAATCTTCTAAATCACTTTCATAGTTTAATATTTCTTCTATTTCAAATAATAAACTATTTAAAGAAGCGTGTTTACTATAATCAATACCATATTTATTTAATACTTCTATCCAAGAATCTTTAAGTAATAAGCCATTACTTCTTTTCTTAAGAAAATCTTCTTTAATATTTATATCTTCAATATTTATTTCTTTACCATTTATTATCATTAAAGTTCATAGCCCCATTCTACTTCCATGAGATCATAATACTTCATTAAATCTTCATTTCTAATAAACAAATCTCTTATACTAAATTTCTCTGCAAATTTATATCCAAATTTTTTAAAATATCCATTACTAATAATCATTAAAGAAGTATCTATCTCATATAACTTATCATCTATAGAAGCTTCAACATACCAGTGCCCTCCATTTTTAGAACCAATTGTACCTTTAAAATATTTATTATAACAGTATACTGCTTTTACATCATATCCAAGTTGATCTAAAAGCATAACAAGTTCATAAGTACACGTTTTACACCTTCCACTAGTTAAATCTTTTAAAAACAAATCTTTAAAAACAAAAACATCTTTACCCATTCTAATAGGAGTCTTATCTTTCTCAATAATATTCCATATTACATCATCAAAATTACTTATTTTTCCTTCATTCATTAACTTATTAAACAACAAATTAAATTCTTTATTGCTTTCTAATAAGTCATTTCTAAATTTATAATTCATATTATCCCCTCATCTAAATTATATAATTATTTAATAATTTAATCAATATAAAAAGGAGTATCAAACTCCATTAATCTTATTATTCTCCAGTAAAATCATCCAAACCTAACCCAGTTATTTTTAGCATTTCCTGCAAAGTAATAAACATCTTTTGGGGTGCTACCTGCAATACTTTCTGTACTTTTAAACAAAGTACCAGTATTTGTTTCAGTATATGTTACACTGAAGTCTGTCCTAGTTTTAATTGTTTGATTATCTGCAAGAAGTCTACCATATATAGTATATCTAAAATTCATAGTACAATAATCTGGCATATGAATATTAGATAAACTAACTTCATTAGTTGCTTTATTATAGGTAGCAATAGTTCCATTTTTACAAGTAATTTTATCTAGTACATAGTTATTTATAAGATCATTAAATTCTTTATTTGTTTTTTCTCCGTTTAAAGTATAAGCCTCTATACCTTCAGGTTTAGAAAACAATCTTACCACTTTAGATATTTCTTTGTTTTTATCATCTTTAGTATTTTTTAAATTAAATGTTAATAAGAATATACTTATTAACATTAAAACTAATATAATATATTTTTTCATAACAGCACTACCTACTCGTATTATGAGTATTATAAATCTAGTTTACTTGCAAAGTGAGTAAATATCAATACTCGTTTTATGAGTATGAGATAATTTTTATAAGGTGAAACACAATGTTAAAATATAGAATTAGAGATTTAAGAGAAGATAAAGATTTACCACAAAGAGAAGTTACAAAAGTACTAGGTTTATCTCAGCAACAATATAGCAGAGTTGAAAATGAAGAAGCAGAAGTTACAGGAGAATTTTTAGTAAAATTAGCAGACTTTTATAAAGTTAGTATAGATTACATATTAAAATATGAACCAAAAGATAAAGTTAAAGGATAGCTACCCGCTATCCTTTAATATTTTATCCATTACTCTAGGTAAATAATCATTCATTATTTTTTAACATAAATTTATTAAAAAGTAAAGTCACACTGGTAAATTTGGCAGAAATAATAAATTAAATTTTAACCAAAAAATAAAACTAGTTACTAGCTAGTTTTACTTCAACAACTTTTTCTTTACCATCTCTATTTATTGTAAGTTTAATTGTACTTCCTACTTCATGACTATAAAGCCTATACCTAAATTCTGCAATATCGCTTACTTTATTATCTCCGACCTTTACAATAACATCTTTTGCTTTAAGACCAGCCTTACTTGCAGGACTACCCTTTTCAACTTCCACAACCACTACGCCTTCAGTAACATCTTCATCAAGTCTAATATTAGCATAATATAATTGCATTGTATTGTTAGCATTAATCATACTAACACCTATATAAGGTCTAGTGATTTTTCCATTTTCTCTAATGCTTTCAGCATACATAACTGCATCTTCAATAGGAATAGCAAATCCAATACCCTCAATAGTGGTTTGAACCACTTTCATACTATTAATTCCAATGACTTCTCCATTAATATTACAAAGAGGACCACCACTGTTACCTGGATTAATAGCTGCATCCGTTTGCATAACATTCATTATCCAGTCAGCACTTGAACCATTAACACTCACACTAACGAGTCTATCTTTTCCACTTAAAATACCTTTTGTAACAGTGCCTTTAAAATCTATTCCCATTGGACTACCAATAGTAAAAACAGTATCTCCTACTTTAACATCACTACTTTTTCCAATTGTTGCAACACCCAAAACGCTATCTTTATCTACTTTTAAAACAGCAATATCAGCATATTCATCACTTCCTACTACCTCGGCAGTAGTTTCACTATTATTATTAAATGTTATCTTTATAGTTTTAGCACCATCAATCACATGATGATTAGTCATAATATAAGCATTCTTACCATCAGTATCATAAACAAATCCAGTACCTGTACCAATTAAAGTATTTTTGTTATAAGTCTGCACAACTACAACTGAATCCTCTACTTTAGAAACAGACTCGCTAATGCCTGTATCAGTAACATTTACATTCTTTTCAGTAATAGTCTTAACCACTTCATTAGGGTAATAGTGCATCAATAAATAAATACCACCTACACTAACCATCACACTCACTAGAGCAGTCAAAACATAACTTAAAATTCTTCTCATTTTACCTCCTATTCAATATACATAATATCTTTATAATTGAGAGGGAATCCCATTCTTTCAGTAACATCTTCTATTTTAATACTTGAAATTTTACCAGATAATCTATCAAGTTCATAATTAATTTCATTCATCATCATCTTAAAATCAACATCAGTAAGTAACCTTTTAAGAATAATTATCAGAGCAAAAATATCATTCTTACCATTAGTATACCCATCAATATTCTTATCAATATTTAAAATACTATGATACTTTGTATCAGGTATTTCTCTTTGTGTAAAATGATCAAACACAATATCCTCATGAGCACACAGATTCCTATAATTTGCTAGTATTGGTAAATAAGTTTCCAACTCTTCTGGAAGGACTTTATAAATATTAGCAACGCTTTGCTTATCTCCATATTTAAGAATACTATACATCTCACTCATAAGACCAAAACTAATTACTTTAATTCCTATCCATAAAGGAATATACCCATAATTATCCATATAGTGACTAGTCGCACCATGTTGTTTACCATTAACTCTAAATTGTCTTTTAATCTTTCTAATTAAATCATTTATTTGTCTTATCTTTTCCTTATCATCATCAAAATTACTTACATTTAAATAATCTTTTTCTTTATAACCATAACTCTTACTTAAAGTATAACTCAAAATAGACTTATAGTTATTTTCAACTATTAAAATATTTTTAAATATAATATTCCTAAACATTCTATCGAAAACAAACAAACTGTATACTTCTTCAAATGTAGTTCCATCTATGAATTTTCTAGAAGAATCTTTTTTAAGAAATACATGTCTATATCCCATAATAAAGAAATAATTTTCTCTTAAAAGAACTTCCTTAGCATAATCTACATCACATATAATTAAACCTTTACCTTTTAAAATTTCAATTTGCTCATCTATTGTTTTAAAAACTTTTGCTGTCACTCTCAATCACCTAGTGTAATTGTATCATAAACAAGAACATTCTTCCACTATTTTCACAAACTTTTCTTTTTTATTCAGAAGGCATTATTAAAGCACAAATAAAATATGCAAGTAATCCAGATCCTGCCCATAAAGATGCAAATACCCATATCACCCTAACTAAAACTACATCAATATCAAAATATTCAGCTAAGCCTGAACATACCCCACATATCATCTTTCCATCACTAACTCTATGTAATTGTTTCTTATTTATTTTCTTCATAATACTTCCTTCTTTCTAATCTAATTCTATCACATTTATTTAAAACTTAGCAAATTAAAAAAACTTATTTCTATAACATCTCCATATTTTTTTCTAAACTACTAAAAACCTTAGCTAAATGAAAACCATCTACAAAAGTATGACTAACTGTTATATTAAGAGACATCATATACCTATTATTTTCTAAAGTATACCTCCCCCAGCATATTCTAGGAACACTTAAACTCGATTTATCTTCTGGTATAGGATGAGTAACTGAATTAAAATCTATCCAAGGTAGAGATGTAATATAAAAGTAATCCCATCTCTCACTTTCATTATAATCCGTATCCTTTAAAACTTCTTCATTCTTAGCAATATCAATAAGTTTCTTACTTTCATTATAAAATTTATCAAATTCTTCATAATAAATAAGATTTACATTTTCAAAAACTTCATTCCTTGTCATAACAGTAACAGCAGGATTTATTTTATCAAAAATAACAGGTTTATCATTAACAAATCTCATTCTCATTTCTTTAACTTCATTCATACTCTTAGTAATTAAATACAAAAAAACAATAAAGAAAGACAAATTATTATCTTTAGAATAATTAACTACATTACTAACATCTATTCTAACATTTATTCCATAAGTAGGATTACTAAAACTATCAAACCACTCATAAATTTTCTTTCTATCTAGATTTAAAATATCTACTTCCTTCATAACTAACCTCAGTACAAGTATAGCAAAAATTAAATAAATTAACAAGAAAAAACACTTTGCAATTTGCAAAGTATTTTTTACTATCTCTTACTAAATTGTGGTGCTCTTCTTGCTTTCTTAAGACCATATTTCTTACGTTCTTTAATTCTAGCATCTCTAGTAATCATTCCAGCACCTTTAAGTGTAGGTCTATAACCTTCACTATTAACTTCTAAAAGTGCTCTTGCAATTCCAAGTCTAATAGCACCAGTTTGACCACTGAAACCTCCACCTTTAACAGTAACATCAATATCAAAACTATCAAGTGTTCCAGTTAATTCTAAAGGTTGTTTTAAATCCATAACTAAAGTTTCATAAGGCATATATTCATTAACAGGTACTCCATTAACAACAATATTACCTTTACCACTTTTCATACTTACTTGAGCTACACTTCTTTTTCTTCTTCCTGTAGCTGTATAAACTTTTTTATCTGCCATAAGTTCCTCCTATAATTCTATCTTTTCAGGTTTTTGAGCTTCATGATTATGATTTTCTCCTTCATAAACAAATAATTTCCTATACATTTGTCTACCAAGTCTATTTTTAGGAAGCATTCCTTTAACAGCTCTTTCAACCATTTCTACTGGATATTTTTCTTTCATAACTTTAGCAGTTCTTTCTCTTAAACCACCTGGATATCCACTATGATTGTAATATACTTTCTTATTTAATTTGTCACCAGTAAGATTAACTTTACCAGCATTTACTATAATAACTGCATCCCCACAATTTACATGAGGTGTGAAAGTTACTTTATGTTTTCCACGTAAAATATGTGCAGCTGTAGTTGCAACTTTACCTAAAGTTACATCTTTAGCATCAATAACATAAAATTTAGTGTTAACATCTTCTTTTCTTAACATAAATGTTTTCATAATATTCTCCTTCTAAATTTCTACCTTTTCATATAAGACTTCCCACATCCATATAAAAAGATAACTTTTAAAATGTACCAGGTACAATTATACAATAGAATTGATGATAAAATCAAGTCAAAAATGCATAAAAAAGTGAAAAATGTCAAGACATATGTAAAAAAAATTTTCACGAAAAATGAATTTTAGAATACCTCTAAAACAAAAATACAAATATAACAGGGAAAATCAACTTTTTATAAGTTACACTTAACAGTGTACCCAAAAATTCTACCCTTTTTATTCCCTACGTATTTTTGGTAACTTATAAAAAGTTATCAAGAATAACAGCTTTAGGTATGGTTACCTTACAATTAAAATACCTTTCTATCTTTCCTACAGGTGTGTAATCTTTTTTAAATCTAATTTTATTATTAAACCAGGACAAGAATGCATCAGTATAATAAAGTAATGACTCTTGATCTACTATCTCATCCCAAGCGAGACACTCTCGCTCTATAACGTTATGAAAACTTTCTACATCACTCTGAGCTGTACAGTGTCCTGGTATTATAGTTTTGTGATCCTTATAATGCTCTTCTATAAACTGAGTAACTATACTTTTTTTCAAGTCAGTATAGACTGGCCCTTTCCTTTTTCTATTAGTGTTTTCACTGCCGTTGTCCGTTTGAAAACTAACTTTTTTCAAATCTAAACCAGGAATACTTTTCAAAAATGGATCTATTACATTTTTGAAGAATATATGAGTATTAGTTACACTTTTCTCACTGCCATATGCTACTATTGCTAAACCTGATGATACATCTCGAAAAGTGAACTCGTACTTTGGCAGACAATTGTCTTTAAAGTAGGGTTTTAAACTTTCTATATCTGTTAAATATTTTACATCAACCTGTATTTTTTCAAATGGAGATAAATTATTTTTCCAACTAGTATCTCCACCGTTTGTTTTAGTTATTTTTCTTTTCTTCTTTTTTCCTAAAGCTTTACTCACGTATTTATTACATGTCACGTAAGATACTTGTTTTTCCAGCTTTAATGTCCTATAAACTTTAGCAGATGTAACTCTATGTTTTTTAACCTTTTTATCAGTCACGAGCTTATTAATTTTATCTATTACTTCTTTAGAAGCCGTTTTAGGCATGTTTTTAGGCCTTTTAGATAAATCAACTAAATTATCTCTTCCACCACTTAAGTACCTTCTGCGCCATCTCTTTATAGTATTTCTGCTAGTTTTATAAAACTTAGCAGTTTTATTTATTCCTATTTCATTCGAGAGCTTAACCATTTCTTCTCGTTTATCCATTATAAAACCAGGGTTTTTACAATTAAAATAAATTTCTGAATAACTACAAAAATGCATATTTTTTCCTCCTGGTGAAATATTATATAGCATTTAGCGAAAAAAAGGAAGAAATATTATAACATAAAAAAAGTATAGTGTAAGAATAAATGCAAGCATTTAATAACAACAGGTTAAACTACGTTTACCTGTTGACACTATCTTTTTTTATGTTGTTGAGTAATTGCACCTTCTTTTTCTTTTTTTGCACCTAATATAAAATTGTAGCAATTGCTAAACCAGAACCACATCCGTTATAAACTGGTTTCAATTTTTTTAATAAAAATTTCCTTTTACTCTTTTTTTAAATATAAAGAAAATTTAAAATGACAATTTATTGAATATCAGGTTAAAAAAATAATTGACAATAGGAACCCAAAGGAAGAATTGCAAAGAAGTAAATCGACCATGAGGAGAAAGAGCTAAGCTTCCAGTGCCTTTATATAAGCGAAGAAGTAAAATATAGGGAATATAAAGGCTCTTTCAGCGAAGTATAGCATATCATGGCTTTGCCTATTGTCAATCATTTTCATGAATGATAAATAACCATTTTAAATTATGAAAGAAAAAAGAGATTAAAAAATCTCTAAAAAATTGACAATTTTATTTTCTAACTAATATTTCCTTAACCTCTTTAGCATATGCATTGATCTCTTCAAGGGTAAATACATTTAAACTTTTAGATATACGATACTCATTAATAAACTGTAAATCTTTTTCAGTAATCTTATCACTACCAATTTTAAATAAGTTATATAAATACTTACTACTAATTAAATCATCAGATAAATCTGGAAGTTCAGCTAACATAACACAAAAGTTACTATAAGAACAAGTTCTATCTAACCAATCTTTCTTTTTAAGTATACTATATTCAATAGGCTTATTCATAAACTGAATCTTATCAGCTCCATCAAGAAATCTTTTCCACCAAGGCTGTAACAACCATCTTCTTCTATTAGAATCACTTTCAGAACGAATTCTAAAACTTATATAATTATTTATCACAGATTTCATATACTCATTAAAACTATTACACATAATTTTAGTACTAAAATCTAAAACATCATAATCTTTAAAATAAAGATAATTATTAACAACTTCTAAAGCATGATCATTTCTAAATCTTGTTTCAAAACGGTTCCAACACTTTATACTAGAATAATCTTCAAGAAGATCAAAACCATTACTCTGCCTTTCTTTTAACTTGTCATAAAAAGTAAATTGAATATCAGAAGAACGAGAACCAAACTGAATAGTATGACCAATATTATCTAAACTAATAAGATCCTCTTTCTTAATCTGCAAACTAGAACGAAACCTAGTTACAACTTCCACATTATTAATACACTTACATATCCTATCAAGTGTCCAATACTTACCAGTAAAATCATCATAAGTTACATCTAGTCTTGTGTAATGAGGTTTAAACTCTCTTAACTTATAAAATAATTCTCCATAACTAACACCACGATCTTCTAACTCCCTACAAGCTGTACCTGAAAGTAAAATATGAATTCCAAAATCAGGTCTACTTAAATTCTCTAATATTTTAATATTCTTAAATGAATAAACACGATCATAAGACAAAATAGGTTTAAAAGCATTTACCAAAACTTCTGTTCTAGGAATTCTAAAAAGATACCAAATAAGATCAAAAATATCATGAAATCTAGTAAAAGTATCTAAATAACCTGGAGTATTTTTTAGCTTAGCATAATCTAAAATTTCTTCTACAGTATCTCCTTTACTTTTTTCAAACGGAAAAATTGTTACCTGAACCCAGTCAAATAGGAGGATTGGACCACTTTCTATTGTACATAGTACCCCCCTATTAGTGTAGGGGGCTACGTACGAAGATTTTACATCTTTGTACATAATTTAATACACCCTTTCTTTCTGTGTTTAATGCACGTAGTACGTGCATATAAACACCTACAATTTCATATTAAAATTTCTTAAAATATCTTCTTTACTCAAACTTAAACAATTATATGGAATGGTCTCATAATAATTTTCTTCTTCAACTAAAGCTTTCATATACTTAGTATCATAACTTTTAAACAACTTTTTATATTTAACAAACTTTAACTTACATTTAAAATCATACTGAACATCTTCTTTCTTAACTTTAGTACTATTACCATAATCTTCAAAATTATAATATATAACATATTTAAACATTCCTACACCTATAAAAGGGATCTTAATAAATTTTTTAATCTGATAAAATTCGTCAACTAAAACTCTAACTTGTTTAACTAATCTACTAGGATGCTGACAAACTACATAAATATCTTTAATACCAAAATGTCTATGAAATTGAAATGTTTTTTGAATTTTTTTAGGAAAATCTTTAAACTCTAAACTATCAAACATAGCATGAAACTCATCAAATATATAAATACTATCTGGAATATACTTATGATAAATATTAAAATCCATCAAAGTAGTAGATCTTGAATAAAAATTAACATCTCTATAATCAACTTTTTTTAATAACTTACCATTTTCATCATAAGCTCTAACAACTTGCTTTTTATATTTTTTTCGCTTTCTAAAATAATTAGTTAACTGCACTGGAAAATTAGTAAATACATTATTAATTCTATTTTTCTTACGTCTAAATAAATTTTCTTTTTTAAATTTACTTTTAGCTATACTAGTGCAAAATAATGTCTTACCAGAACCAGGAACACCACCTACAAATATAACACTCATAAATCACC
The DNA here is from genome assembly GCA_934086775.1 of uncultured Bacilli bacterium. Classification (GTDB taxonomy): domain Bacteria; phylum Bacillota_I; class Bacilli_A; order RF39; family UBA660; genus CAG-628. Next base: position 32,355 of record CAKOIJ010000004.1, read on the forward strand.
ATTAAGCATCATCAAAATCATCATCACTACATAATAAATCAATTTCTTCTAACATAACCTTAGGATCAACGTTATTTTTTAAAAAAACTGAATTATTTAAATAACTATATATTCTATCTAAATTTGCTCTTAAACGATCATTTTCAGAAATTAAATAAGCATTTTGTTTATCAAGAACATCTAAATACTGTAATTGAATCAAAAGATCTTCAGTTTTAGCATTCTTAATAAAATTCAACAAAAAACTATCTCTTAAAGTTCTGTTTCTCATAATCAACACCATCCTTTTTACTAATAAATAATTCCATAATTACCTCCTATTAAATAAAAGTAAACCAATTAAATCAATTAATTAATTGAACATAGTTAAACTTAAAACAAACATTTTAAATCACTCTCCCTTTCTTTTAGATTTCTCTTTACATTTTAAACATGTATATCCAGGACAATCCCAAACCCTACATTTCGAACAATCATAATTACACTCTTTACGCCACTTACGACGCACCGGTTCACAAAGCAAACTTCCTATAACCGAATATAAACTGCCACCAATAAAACCTATAATAAATCCACTCATTCTAACACCTCCAACTTATCTCTATATTTTTCACAGCTATTTAAAATATAATTATTTTTTTTATAAAAATCAACACAGTCTTTTTCATCTCTATCATAACAAAAAGATCGAACAAAAATTAAAAAACAAATACCAATAACAAATACTATAAAACCAACAATAAAATCAAAAAAATCAAAATCACGAAACATAATTAACACCTCCTATCTAAACAATAAACTTATACCTTTATTCAAAAACTTTATTAATAAATAAATAACTAAACCAAAAAATCCTAAGAAAAATATATTAAAACCTAATACTAAAACTATCTTCTGAAAATCAGTTAAATTAATAAGATCATAATTTTGTAATATATTAAAATTAGATATATCATCAAATGTAAAGAAGAAATAAAAATCATCATCAGATACTGTTATTTCATAAACATCAGATTTACTTACTTCTTTCCAAGAATAAACTACATCAAAAGGTTCTGTAGAAATAAAAGAATTTATATAACTATCAATTACTTCAGTAAATATACATGAATAAGAAGAATTTCTTACAACACCAGACTTATTATTAACTAATATACCATTAGAAGATAATTCATAAACAACTCTAATTTGCGCATAATCGCCTTCAATAAAATCTCTTAAAATAAAAACACTATCACCAACACTTACCATCAAAGATTTATTAAAACAATTACCAACAAAAACAGAAGGAAATAAATCAGTATATGTAGATTTCATATAATCAGCAATATTATCAGGAAAGTTAAAATATAAAGTTTTACCACGCAAATCTACATTGAGTGGCATACCAGTTGGTTCACTAGCATTAACAAACTCTGTAACATAATAACTTTTACCTTTAATATAAACTTTATTTAATGTATCTTCACTAGCAGTTGGTAACTCTTCAACTTCTATCTTTTCATAATCATAGTAAGTCTCAGCTGATAAAACAGGAAGAAACATAAACATACTTAATACTAACAATAACTTTTTCATATTTTAGTCGCTTCACCTGTCTTTCTATTAACTTTATAATTAGTTATATACCTGGAATTACTTATCTTTTCTACTTGAGTAAGATGATAGTAATTTTCTTTATCTTTTCTATTTTCAGCATTCTTATAACTTGAAACTCCAAAACTAATTCCATCACCAAAAGGACCTATACTAAAACCAAATAATTTAAACAATGCTATTAAGAATAAACTAGCTAATAAGAAATGAAATAAACTAAAATCACCATATATCTTCCAAGTTAAACCTGTACTAACTAAATCTCCTATACGATTAAATAACCACAATAATATCTCTTTCATTTGATCACCACCTTGTTAACTTTTTAAAAAATACAAAGAAACTATAAATAACCATTAGGAACAAAAACGCAAATATAACAGCTACAATATCATACATAAAACTCATAGCAGGACTTAACTCTCCGATTATAGTAACAGCTAAATCTCTGAATGACATAATCTCAGCAAATAACATATTTAATTTCTCCTTTCTGTAAAGTAACGAGTAAACCATTACTTTTATTTAATTTTTATAGACTAAACAATGATAAAATTAAAATAGAAATGAGGGATAATACAATGACTGGATACTTACTAATAGCTATAATAATATTTTTTTCAATAATAGGAATAACATTAGCAATTACCTATTACACAGATAAACAACAAGATAAACTTAAAGAAACTTATAATAATAATTACAACAATTCAACAACAGAAGAAAAAACTAGATTAGAAATAATAAATCAAAATAACAAAATAAACAAAATAAACACTAAAGTGACAATTACACTAATATTAGTAGCAATACCATATATAATAGTTTTAATAAAAATAGGAACAATAATTAAAATACTATCTACAATAACAAATAACTAAGATTTTATAGCTTTATATATAACTATAACAAAACCAATAGTAAACATTGATAAAAGCATAGAACTAACAGATGAAGGTAAAACAGAAAATAAATCATAACATGTTTCAATTAATTCTAAAACAAAACTTACAATAGAATATAAACCTTCAACAACAGAGTACAGCAAATCTAAAATTAATTTAATAAATTTCATTTAAACCTCCTAACTAATAAACCTTACTAGAACATAAATTAAACTAATAAAGAATATCAATAAAATTAAAGCTTGAACACCAGTTGGAAAAGAATTGAAAAGAGAAGTAACTAAAGATAAAATCTCAACACTACAATTAACAAATTCTTTTCCTTTTTCAAATGCAGATTTAAACAAACCAGAAATACCTAAATTATTAACTAGATTAGAACGATGATTGGTAAAATCACCAGATATAGAAATATTTTCTTTATTACCATCACTATCAACAAATGAACCATTAACAGTAGATCTATCAGCAGTATAAACACCATTTCCCCAATAAATATTAGGAGTAATAAAATATAACATTTGATAAGAGCCACTAGTAGTTATTTGCGGATCACTTTCAACTTGATCATTTACCACTTGATATAAACTATTGATTAAACCGGTACTTAAACTTAATTTAACATTATCAAACAAAATTTTATTAAAAATACCATAATAATACTGGCGATTTGAATAATTAACTAAATTATCTAACAACACTTTAGAATTTAAATCTATATAATTAAACTCATTATACAAAAAATCATTGCTTATAACATCACTAAAATAAATTTTAGATGTATCAAAATCTTTATTAGCACTAAACAAATAAGTATTAGAACCAGAAGAGTCTAATTGTACAAATAAACATTCAGAACAAACATCATTAAAAACTATTTGTCTAGTTAAACCCAAAGTAGTTTTAAAACTATCTTTATTATACTTAACAGGATCCTCATAATTAATTTTCACATAAATCTTTTCAAATTTTGATAACTTTTCAGAATAGACATAATCATTATAAATAAGAGAATTTGTACCAAAACTCAACGTAAAAACACGATTAGAGAATGTAGTAGTATAAATAAAATTAGTAATATCAGAATTAGAAATCTTTTCAAAATGCATAAGACCATTATCATTAACTACACCATAATAATCAATATTATCAATTATCGGTTCAACACCATCAGTAACTTTAAATGAGAAAGAACTAGAAGTACCATTTAATTTATCATAATCAATTATAAAAGCATTATTATATAATTCAAATGAACCAGTAATAGGTTCCATATTATTTTTTGGTTCCTGAAAACCATATAAATCATAATAACTTTGAAAAAACTCAACATCAGAATTAAAACCCTTTACATTAGCTATATTAGAATTAATTTTAATTTTCTCTGGACACAAATATGAATTTGAAGAACAACTAAAAGCATAATATGTTGAAGTATTAGAAGAATAATAATATGGAATAAGATAATCATTAAAACCAAAATCAAAAAAATTCATCTTACCACTAAAATTATTCAAATTATATGAAATCCGAGGTAACGGTGGACAACTATAAATCATCTCTTTACGAGGATTTAAAGAACAATAACCAGTACTTAAACCACTACCATTAGATAAATGTTCGCTTAAAAATGATAAAAAATTACCAATAGAAGGATTAATTAAATCACTCAAACAAGACGACTCATAAGTATTTCTAACATTATAAAAGACATTAGAAGTAGAGTAATCATAATAAAAATCAAAAACGGCATTATCAACCGAAGAACCAGTCGAATTATGTGTAGTAGTAACACAAATATCATGTTTAGAAAAATATATAGTATAAGGAGAAGTAAAACCAGAACGGTCAATTTCTTCTCTTACCATTTCAAGATAACCATCTTCTCCAAAAAAATTAGAGTTATGATTTTCTACAACAAATCTATCATTATAATTAAATTCTAAAACAGAATTAGAAACAACAGAAGCATATAATTTAGATATAGAAAAAATGAAAAAACTACATAGAAATATAAATAAATAACTACATAACTTTTTCATTTTCTACACCTTCTTTCTTATAATTTAGCAAATGGATCTAAACTCTTTTCTATTGTCTCTTTTTTATTATCAAACTTATCATATATCATATCTTCATATTTAGGACTTTTAAAAACAAAGACAAGAAAAGCAATTAGACACAAATTTAAAGCTACACTTAAACCTAAAACAAACATTAACACTTTTTCACAACCTTTCTAACTTCAACCCAATAACCAAAATATTCTTGCGTACAATCTGCAACCAAACATATCTTTATATCTTCAGTTTCAAAATGTTTCTTCATCATATCATATAAAGCCATATCATAACCAACTTTACATTTATCTAATACTATATAATCAACTTCAGCCATATTAACACCTACTAACTTTAACAACTTTCTTCAAACCTTTACTTAAAAACTTATCTAATAATTTTTGTTTTATTAAATCAAAATAAACTATTAACTGAACTAAATTAAACAAAAATATAAATACGATCATTAACTTAAATATCATAAACAAAAATTAAGTATATACTTGCACCTTCTTTTCTTTCAAAACTATCTTACTAAAGTAAAAATCATTTTGAAGAATCTTACTACTACATAAGCAAGTGTAATACCAATTGGTATCATTAATAATGGTTGTTCCATTATAATTCCAACAAGAGTACCAATTTGACCTGTTAACCAAGTAAATACAGAACTTAATGTTTCAAGTACACTTGATATTGTTGGTGTAGCAGCAGCTCCATCAGCAAATAACATACTTATTATCTCCTTTCTATAATATAAATATTTATATTAAGGGTAATGGTAAAGTAGGAAAAACTATAGAACATTACCCTAAATATCTTATTTTAAAACTATATCAGTAACTTTAGGTTTACCATTTACCACATCAAACACTAAATCTACTTCACATGGAAGTTCTTTATTCTTTAATTCTGTTTTAAGACGATTTGCACAGTCTTTTCCAAGACTAATAGTCTCACTATCAAAACCATAACAGTTATCACCAGCAACAGGCGAATTACTTAATAAAGTAGCTTTTGCAAGTTCTATCATTTCACCAGTTTCTTTATCTGCAAAATTAAAGTACTTAAAAGTTACCAATTTCCAAACTTTTACATTTTTCATAACAAACTCCTTTCCGACCAATAACAACAAAAAATAGATATTTACCTCATGGTCTATATCTATTTTAAAACATCAAAAATGCATAAAAAAGCACATTTTTGTCATAAAATTAACTATAAAAGACAAAAAAACTTAATATTGACAAATAAATCATAAAATATTAAAATTATATTAGGTAGAAGAATAATAAAGTGGAGGAAAAAATGAAAAAAAAATCAAACGGAATAATATACATAATAGTAGTTCTTTTAATTATATCTCTAGCATGTGGTATAATCGGACTATTAAATAGTTTAAACAAAGAAGAAAAGCCAAACAATAACAAAGGTGACTATAAAGTAACTTACAAATACTATATAGATGAAGAGGAAGTAACAACTCCTGTTACCCAGCAAATAGTAAAATTTAATAGTGAAGAATTTGAAGGTGTAGTTGAAGAAAAAGAATTATATAGCTTTGATAAGTATAATTGTACTAATGAAGTAATAGGTTCATGGGATAATGAAAATTGGGAGTTTACTCCTGTATTAACAGCAAATACTACATGTAGACTATACTTTACTAAAAACTTACATGAAGTAACAATTAATACAATTAATGCTAAATTACCAAGTAATAATAATACAGAAAAATTCTTAATTGAAAAAGAAAAAAACAAAATAATAAAACTAGTACCTACAGAAGGATATAAATTTGACAAAATAGAATGTAATAAAAAGCAAAGTGAAAATTCACTTATTGATTTAATAAATTCTAACTTTAATGAGGAAACAAAAGATTTAACACTTTCAAATGTACTATATGATGATGTTTGTACTGTATCATTTAAGATAAATGATTTTACAGCAGAAATAAATGTATCTAATGGTTCAAGCACACTCAAAACACAAAGTGCTAATTATGGTGGAACAGTTACATTTGAAATAACCCCTTCTGAAAATTATGTATTTGATGAAGTCGATTGTACAAATGGTCAAAAAGCAGAATATATAAATGGAAAACTTACAATAAAAGCATTATCAAATAACACATACTGCACAGTACAATTTAAACCACTTAAATATGCAGTTAATTTACAAGTAATAAATGGAACACTACTAAATAATTATAGCAGTCCCCAAATGGCTAATGATGGTGGAACAGTTACATTCGGTATAAGTGCTAATAGTGGTTTTAAATTAACAGGCGCTACACTAGACTGTGGAAATGATAAAAACATATTACATAATTTCCAAACAGGAGTATTGAAGATAATAGAAATTAAAAAAGATTTAAATTGCAAACTAACATTGCAACCCGAAAGTACTGATTAGTACTTTCTTTTTTTTATTAAATAAATTATAATATAAACATGACATGGAAAATAAAAGATATAGAAATTAAAAATAGAATTGTTTTTGCACCTATGGCAGGAGTATCTAATATTAGTTACCGACAAATTATAAAAGAAATGGGTGCTGGTTTAATATACTCTGAAATGATTAGTACTTTAGGAATTAAATATAATGGAAAAAAAACAATAGACTTAATAAACTTTGAAGAAACAGAAAGACCTATTAGTATTCAAATATTCGGAAGTGACATTGAATCATTCGTAAATGCAGCAAAATATATTGAAGAAAACTTTCATCCAGATATAATAGACATAAATATGGGTTGTCCCGTTCCTAAAGTAGCAATAAAAAGTCAAGCAGGAAGTGCTCTTTTAAAAGACCCAAACAAAATATATGAAATAGTTTCAAATGTAGTGAAAAACACAAGTACACCTATCACAGTTAAAATAAGAAGTGGATGGGATAACGAACACATAAATGCAGAACAAGTTGCAAAAAAAATAGAAGAAGCTGGTGCTTCTGCTATAGCTATACATGCAAGAACTAGAAGTCAAGGATACTCTGGTAAAGCAGACTGGAGCATTATAAAAAAAGTTAAAGAAAGTGTTAGAATACCAGTTATTGGTAACGGAGATATAAATACAATATATGATGCAAAAAGAATGCTTGAAGAAACAAAGTGTGACGCAGTAATGATTGGAAGAGCAACCCTTGGTAATCCATGGTTCATAAAACAATGTGTAGAATATATAGAAAACGATAATATAATAGATAACCCAACAGATGTAGAAAAAATAAACATGATAATAAGACACTATAACTTACTAAAAAAGTATACTAACGTTAAAACAGCTCTTCTAGAAATCAGAACACATGCGTTATGGTATTTAAAAGGAATACCAGGAACTAAAGAAATAAAAAATAAAATATGCCAAGCCAAAACAGAAGAGGAATTTATAAACATAATAAATGAAATAAAAAAAATAATAAATTAATATAGTTAAAAAATATTAATATTAACACCTTGACAAACAGTAATTAATATAGTACAATAACCTCATAAATCAAAGAGAAGGACGAGTAATACTAGCACTGTTTATAGAGAGTTAACGTATGGTGGAAGTTAACAATAAGGCTATTATGAATAAAAACCTTTGAGTGGCTTATGCCCGGTTTATACCGTTAAAAATAAGAGATAATCAGTTAATGATTAAAAAGGGTGGTACCGCGAAGAATCAGTTCGCCCCTTTAATCATTAACTTTTTTATTTAGAAGGAGAGGAATATAATGGAAAGAAATTTCACAGAACAAGAATTGGTTAGAAGGGAAAAAGCAAACAAATTAAAAGAACTAGGACTAGATCCATTCGGAGACAGATATGATAGAACAGCCTTAGCAGGAGAATTAAAAGAAAAATATAAAAACAAAACTCACGAAGAACTTGAAGAAGAAAACATACTAGTAAAAGTAGCAGGAAGAATAATGTTTATAAGAAAAATGGGTAAAGCATCATTCTTTACTATTCAAGACAAATCAGGAAAAATACAAATATATATTTCTATAAATGATATTGGAGAAGATGCATACACTTTATTTAAATCAGCAGACATAGGAGATATTGTTGGTATAGAAGGTAAAGTGATGAAAACACAAACCGGAGAAGTTACTATAAAATGCTTAAAATACACTCATTTAGTAAAAGCACTAAAACCTCTTCCTGAAAAATTCCATGGACTTCAAGATAAAGAAGAAAGATATAGAAGAAGATATGTTGACTTAATAATGAATGAAGAAGCAAAAAAGAATGCAATCTACAGATCAAAAATAATCACATGTATTAGAAATTTCATGGATAATCGAGGTTTCTTGGAAGTAGAAACTCCTGTACTAAGCACACTTTTAACAGGTGCAAGTGCAAGACCATTTATAACACACCATAATGCACAAGACCTAGATATGTACTTAAGGATAGCATTAGAACTACCCCTAAAAAGACTTTTAGTGGGTGGACTAGATGCAGTTTATGAAATAGGAAGATTATTCAGAAATGAAGGTATGGATGCAACACACAACCCAGAATTTACATCAATGGAGGCATATCTTGCTTATTCTGACCTAGAAGGTATGATGGAAATGACAGAAAGCCTATACAAAACGATAGCAAACAATGTATTCCATAAAGAAACATTTAACTGGAGAGGAAACGAAATAAATTTAAGCGGAAACTTTAAAAGGATAACAATGTGTGATGCAATAAAAGAACAAACTGGTATAGATTTTACTAAAAATTATACAAATGAAGAAATGTTAAAACTAGCAGAAGAACATGGTATAGAATTAGAAGAACACGAAAAAGTATTTGGACATATAGTAAATAAATTCTTTGAAAAATATGTAGAAGAAACTCTAATCCAGCCTACATTCCTATGTGGACACCCAATTGAAATAAGTCCTTTAACAAAAAAAGATCCAAAAGATCCAAGATTTGTACAAAGATTCGAATTATTTATAGGTGGTAAAGAAATGGCAAATGCCTATACAGAACTAAACGACCCAATTGATCAACTTGAAAGATTTGAAAATCAATTAAAAGAACAAGAACTTGGTAATGAAGAAGCAAATGACATTGATATGGACTTTGTTGAAGCCCTAGAATATGGTATGCCACCAGCAGGCGGTATTGGATATGGAATAGACAGAACAATAATGTTCTTCACTGAAAGTGAATCAATAAGAGACGTAATACTATTCCCACTAATGAAACCTGAAAATTAAAAGAGAAGCAAAAACTTCTCTTTTAGTATATAAAAAAATACCCAAATAAATGAAAAAGCTGCATAAAAACTTGTAAAACATAGAATAATTATTGTATAATTAAATGGGAGGTAAATAAAAATGAAAAAGAACAACACATTGTTCAAAACAATTGCATTTCTTTTTCTAATATTTTCTATACTATCTTGGATAATCCCAGGAGCAAAAGCAAGTGGTGCAGAAATTACAAGTTTAGGTGTATCTAGAGTATCTTTATATAACATAATAGAATACCCTTACCTAACACTTAAATATTTCATTGAACCAATACTTTACATACTTGCCGTTGGTGGAATGTATGGTGTACTAAGTAAAACTGGTAAATATAGAAATATATTAGAAAAAATTGCAAAATCTTTGAAAGGAAAAGAAAATATATTTTTAATAGTTATTTCATTTGTGTTAGCAGCTCTTAACAGTGCATTTGGATTTAACGTAATTCTATTTGCTTTCATTCCAGCACTATGTGGAATAATATTACTAATGGGTTATGATAAAATTACTGCTTTACTAGTAACATTCATGTCAGTATTAATAGGAACAATTGGTAATACATATGCTTTCAACACAGTAGGTTACATTAACCAAATAGTAGGAACAACATTAAATACTGAATTAGTAGCTAAAATAGGTTTATTTGTATTAAGTTTTGTTGTATTCATTGCATTTACTTTAAATCATGCAAAGAAAAATAAAAAAACTAATCTTGAAAATGAAGAAGAATACTTCTTTATTGGAGAAAAAAAACAAAGTAAAAAATCAAACTGGCCTATATATGTAATAGGCTTTGTACTATTAGTATTATTCGTACTAGGATTTGCAGATTGGAAAAACATTTTTAATGTTACATTCTTTGAAGACTTACACACAAAAGTTACAGAATGGGCCATAAAAGATCATACAATAATAGCATACTTAATTGATGGACTTGGCTCTTTTGGTAAATGGTCAATTCCAGAATTTACTATTATGATAATAATAGCAACATTATTAATTAAACTTACATATAACATAAGTTTAGATGATACTATTGATGCTTTTGGTGAAGGCGTTAAAAAAATGCTTAAACCAGCATTTCTAATAGCATTTGCTTATGTACTAGTGTTAATAACTGGGTACAAACCATACATAGTAACTATTACAGACTTTGTATGTAACACTATAGGTAATGGTATAGCGAACCTAATTAATGTTTCATTCATAGGGAGTATAATAAATGTAATATTTAGTACTATCTCAGTAGCGCTAACATCTCTAATGGATGTAGAAATGCTTTACGTAGTACAATCATCTGTACCTTATATGGCTGGATTATACGCAGAAAGCATAAACAGCTTTGCAATAATTGTACAAGCTATATATGGCTTAACAATGTTTATAGCACCAACAAGTACAATGATGATATTAGGTCTAGAAGTATTACACATTCCATACAAAGAATGGTTAAAGAAGAGTTACAAATTAATTCTAGAGTTATTAGCAATAATATTAGTTGTAGTTTTAATAGTAATATTCTTATAAAAAGACTAATTTTAGTCTTTTTTTGTATATAAAAAAATAAATTACACCAATATATCATAGAATATATGGAGGTGTATATGAATAATTATACAGATGATTTAAAAAAAGTATTGAAACAAAGTGAAAAAGAAGCATACCTTAATAATGATACATTTATAACTACTAAACATATCCTACTAGGATTATATAAAACTGAGAATAAAATAAAAAACATATTAGAGGATAATGGAATTACATATGAATTAATTAAAAATGAAATACCAAAAGGAAAACAAAAAGAATGCTTATATTTATTTAGTAAAGAAATTCTTTCTTTAATAGAAGAAATACTAATAAAAGAAGAGACATTCGAAAATGAAATATCCCTATCAAATTTCATAAATATAGCACTTGAAAAAACTAATACAGATATTTATAAAATACTTAATTCTTTAAATAAAGATATAAACAGAATAAAAAACGAAATAAATAAAACAGAAACAAACAATAAAAATCTAATGATTAAAAAAATAGGAATTAACCTAAATGAAGAAGTAAAAAATATAAATTCAGACCCCGTAATTGGTAGAAAAAAAGAAATTAAAAACTTAATAGAAATATTAAGTAGAAAAAATAAAAATAATGGACTTCTAATAGGAGAAGCAGGAGTTGGTAAAACGGCTATAGTTGAAGGTTTAGCAAGACTAATAAACAACAATGAAGTACCAGATTTTCTCAAAAATACTACAATTTATAGTTTAAATGTAGGCTCATTAATAGCTGGAACAAAATACAGAGGTGAGTTTGAAGAAAAACTAACAAAAATAATAGATGAATTAGAAAACGTAGAAGACATAATAGTATTCATAGATGAAGTACATACCATAGTAGGTGCTGGAGGTGCAGAAGGCGCTATTGATGCATCAAATATACTAAAACCTGCTCTTGCTAGAGGTAAATTAAAAATAATTGGTGCAACTACAATCTCTGAATACAAAAATACTATAGAAAAGGATAAAGCACTTGATAGAAGATTTCAAAAGTTACTTGTTAGTGAACCATCATTAAAAGAAACAATATACATTTTAAATCAAATAAAACCAAATTATGAAGCATACCACAAAGTTAATATCCCAAATAACATAATCACTAAAACAGTAGAATTAACAAATAAATATATAAAAGAAAGGAAAAATCCAGACAAATCTATAGATATAATAGATGAAATGTGCTCTTTAGTTTCACTATCAGGAAATGATAACAAATCATTAATAAGTGAAATACACAAATTAGAAAATAAAAAAAATAAATATTTAGAAAACAAAAACTTTGAAAAAGCTTTAGAAATTAAAAAAGAAATACACAAATTAAAAAGTAAATTAGAAATTAAAAAGAATACATCTAAAAAAACATTAAAAATAGAAATATTAAAAGAAGTATTAGAAAACAAAGTACTTTGTCCAATATATGAACTTGAAAACAATAACTACATAGATAATCTTAAAACTTATTTAAAGAGCAAAATATATGGTGAAAACAAAGCAATAGATAAGATAATAGTAAAAATTAAAAACTTCATAAATAATAATTCCAAAAATATAATAGAAATAAATCTAAAAGGGCCATCGGGTATTGGTAAAACTTATCTAATCAATGAAATAGCCTCATTTTTAAAATTAAATATAATCAATCTAGATATGAAAGAATTTATTACTCCCACATCAGTAAATAAAATAGTAGGTTCAACTGCAGGTTATGTTGGTTATAACGAAAAAAACACTATATTTGAAAACATAAAAACGTTCCCGATATCTATAGTTCTATTAGAAAACTTTAATAAAGCATCAGAAGAAGTTAAAAATATAATAAACAAAATTATAGATACAGGAACTCTTAAATTATCAAATAATGAGATAATAAACTTTGAAAATGTACTATTTGTAAAAACACAAACAATAGAAAAAAATAATCAAATAGGTTTTATAAAAAAAGAAATTATTAACTGTAGTAGTGATGAAATATACATGGATAATCTAAACAAAGAAGATATTATTAAAATAGCACTCAGTTATAAAAGTGATTTAAAAGAAGAAGAATTAACATATATATTAAACAAATCAAACTATAAAAAAGAAAATGCTAAAAAAATAAAAACTTTAATAAATGAAATTTATGTGAATAATAATGAAGTTATAAACAGTTTATGATATAATTATTACGAGGTGTTGATAAATGGACTTAATAATTGTTTTATTAATAATTGCATTACCTTTATTAGCAGAAATATATATTAAAATTATATATAAAAAATCAGCTAATAAATCAGTAATGAATAAAATGACAGGATATGATATTGCTAGAAAAATACTCGATAAAAATAGTTTAAACGACTTAATAATAGTTGAAACAAAAGGTACTTTAACCGATCATTACGATCCTACTAGAAAAGTTATTCGACTTTCAAGTGGAATTTATAAAGAAAGTACTATAGCATCAAATGCAGTAGCAGCTCATGAAGTAGGACATGCTCTTCAAGATAAAGAAGGATACACATTCTTAAAGATTAGATCAATTATATTTCCTATAGTAAGTTTTCTAAGTAGAATATCCTATGTAGTAATATTTCTTGGTTTCTTATTTGAAATAATGAACTTAGTATATCTAGGTATTATAGCAGTAGGAGCAGGAGTACTTTTCCAAGTAGTAACATTACCTGTAGAAATTAATGCATCTAAAAGAGCTGTTAAAGAGTTAAATGAATTAGGAATTATCAGCGAAGAAGAAAAAAAAGATATAAAAAATATGCTAGCAGCTGCTGCACTAACATATGTAGCAAGTACTTTAGCAGAATTATTACAATTAATTAGATTAATTGGGATAGCAAGAGACAACTAAAAAAGTTCGGAAATCCGAACTTTTTTTAATTATCTAACAAATGGAATTAATCCCATAAATCTAGCTCTTTTAACTTCTCTAGCAATATGTCTTTGATGAAGTGCGCAAGCACCAGTCATTCTTCTAGGTAAAATTTTACCTTTTTCATTTATATATTTAGTAATAATTTGAACATCGCTATATTTAACATCTTTACCAGCACACATTTGACATATTTTCTTTTTTCTTGGATAAAATTCTTTCATTACTTTTCCTCCTTCTTTCTAAAATGGTAAATCATCATCACTTAAAGACACTTCATTACCAAAATCTTTAAAAGGATCCTCACTACTAATATCAGTACCCATCTCAGCACTTGGTGCATCTGAATATACCTGACTTGTTGTATCAACGTAAGCATTAACTGGTTGTCCAGCATTATCTTTTCTAGAACCTAAAAGTTCAATATTTTCAGCAATAACATCAGTAGCATATCTTTTAGTTCCATCTTGAGCATCATAAGTTCTAGTTTGTATTCTACCCTCTACACCTATTTGACTACCCTTAGAAGTATACTTTTGAACAACATCTACTTGTCTTCCATAAACAGTTATGTTAATGAAATCAGCATCAATATTTCCTTCTTTATTTCTAAAATTTCTATTTATTGCTAAGCTAAAATTAGCAACTGCTGTCCCAGTACTAAGTACTCTAACTTCAGGATCCCTAGTTAATCTTCCAATAAGAATTACTTTATTCATATTACTCTTCCTCCTTAATGATTAAATGTCTAATAACTCTTTCATCTATTAAAGCTTTTCTATCAAACTCTTTAACAGCTTTACTTTCACATTCAACATTAAGTAAATGGTAATATCCTCTTACTTGTTTTTTAATTTCATAAGCTAACTTCTTTTGTCCTAAATCTTGTGATTTAATAATTTTAGCACCCATATCAGTTAAAACTTTTTCAAAAGATTTAACAGTTGATCCTACTTCTTCTTCAGATAAATCAGCTTTTACAATGAACATGATTTCGTATTTATTCATTTCATTTCACCTCCTTATGGTCTATTGGCTTCATTCGAAGCAAGGAAGATTCCTCTTCTCTATGAAGTATTATAACAAACAAAAAACAACTTGTCTACTCATTTTATTAACTAAAACTAATTTTATTCATAAAAAAATGGATTTTACTCCATTTCTTTTATCTTTTTAAGTTCATCATAATACATTGCATTTGCAACTGTAACATAAGGAATTACAAAAATAAGAGGTATAAACAATACACATAATAATCCCCATAAAATAAAACTTAAAACAAACACGAAATAATCCCACTTATATCCATATGTTATTCTTTTACTCTCATTCATAACTTCCATAGGCTCAGTATGTTCTCCATCAACATAAATATATGTACACATTGAATAAGATAAAGCAGCAATAATACCAGGAATAATAAATAATAACGACCATAAGCTAATAAATAAAGTAATTAAGAAGCTCAAAAGTAAGATATTTACTACATTTGATTTATAATAATCAAATAACTTATCAAAATCAAATTTCTTACCTCTAACAAAATCTAAAATATACTTAGTAACTCCAAATGAAAGTGGCACTATAGCTAAACTAGTAAGTGCATTTAATAAGAAATAAAGTGCACTGCCTTCTTCAGCACATGCTGTTATAGCCTCTCCTAGTGAACTTACTAATAACAATATTAATAATGGTTTCCATATAATCCACATATTCCCATTTATTTTTTCTTTTGCAGCTTCCTTAAGAGCCTTTCTATTTATAATCCCATTATTACTCAAAGAAAATTCATTAGAACACGATTTACATTTTTCATTAACTAATTTCTTCCCACAATTAGAACAATATTTTTCCATAACTTTCCTCCTAAACATTAAATCTAAAATAACAAATATCCCCATCTTGCATTAGATATTCTTTACCTTCTAGTCTAGCCTTTCCTGCTTCTTTTACTTTAAGTTCGCTACCTAAACTAACTAAATCATTATATGACATAACTTCAGCTTTTATAAAGCCTCTTTGAAAATCTGTGTGAATTAAACCAGCACATTCGGGTGCTTTCATGCCTTTTTTAAATGTCCAAGCTTTAACTTCATCTGTACCTACTGTAAAAAATGTAGCAAGACCTAAAGTATCATAAGTAACCCTAATTAACTTATCAAGACCACTTTCATCAATACCTAATTCATTTAAAAATACTTTCTTCTCGCTATCTTCAAGCTCAGCAAGCTCGCTTTCTATCTTAGCACACATAAGTATTAATTCACATCCATCTTTTTTTATATAATCTCTTACTTTATCTATAAATACATTACTACCGTTAACCAAATCAACTTCATTCACATTAGCCAAATATATCATAGGCTTAAGAGTAATAAAATTAAATGGTTTTAATATTAATAACTCTTCATCAGTAAACTGATGATGTCTTAAAATATCTCCACTAGATAATATAACCTTACATTTTTCTAATAATTCGACTTCTTTTAAAGCATCTTTATCTTTACTAGTTTCTGCTTTTTTCCTTATTTTATCAATTCTATTGCTTACTATTTCCATATCAGACATAGCAAGCTCTAAATTTATAATTTCTATATCTCTTATAGGGTCTACTTCTCCTTCAACATGTATAATATCTTTATCAATAAAACACCTAACAACATGTATAATGGCATCAACTTCCCTAATATGACTTAAAAACTTATTACCAAGTCCTTCTCCACTACTGGCACCTTTAACCAAACCTGCAATATCGGTAAATTCATACTGTGCACCTATACACCTTTCTGGAGTAAACATTTCCTCAAGTACTCCAAGCCTTGCATCTGGTACTGTTACAGTTCCCAAATTTGGATCTATTGTAGCAAAAGGATAATTAGCAGCAAGAATATTCTTTTTAGTAATAGCATTAAAAAGAGTACTCTTACCTACATTTGGCATACCAATAATTCCAGCTTTTAAACTCATAAATAAAACCTCCTAAAATTTTACAGTAGGACTAGTTCCTATACCAATAGGAATACCTATCATATAAAAACTAAGAATAACTACAATCCACAATAATATTATAACTAGAGCATAACTTCTTAAACATTCAAATAAATTTTTAATACTATACTTACCACCTTTATCATAAATAGATACAAGTGCAATAAATATAACAATATAACTCATAAGTGGTGTAAAAAGTAATGATATACATGAACCTGCAGTATATATAACCTGTGCAAATTCAGGACTTACACTGGCATTCATAAGTGGAGGTATAACTCCAGCACTCATAATTTGCCATTTACTAAGCAATCCTGTATGAAATAAACCTATTACCAAAGAAATAACAAATAATAACAATATTTGACCAAAACCACTAAACTTAAACACATTTATTAAATTTGTTAATAATGCTGTAATAACTAGTCCAATGTTACTTTTCTCGTAAACATTAATAAACAAACTAGCAAGTAGTAATAAAACTAAAACATTTCCGATTTTATCTAGTGAAAAACTCAAAGACTCATTAACTTCATTACTATTCTTAATACTTTTAGATACAAATCCATAAACAAATCCAACAATAATAAATAAAATAGTAATTATAAATACAATACCTTGACTAAATAAACTATCTGGACCAAGCAATTTAAGAGCATAAGTACTAGCACTACTGTCAAGTAAAGCACCACTTAAAGGTAAACCTGGAATAATCATATATATAACAATTAAGATATATACTATAGCTGCTCCTATAGCTAAAATAAATCCTCGTAATTCCTTATTACTAAATTTAACATTATCAAGGAGTTCAATTTCATCGAATTCATACTTACCAAGTTTAGGCATAATTACCTTCTCAGTTACTCTAGTAATTAAAATAGAACTAGTTATAACTAAAATTAAACTTATAATCAGTTGAAAATGATCACCAATAACATAATTTTTGTCAATTATAGTACTTGCTAAATTTGTTAATTTAACTAAAGAAACATCTACACTCGAAAGAATTATATTCATCCCTTTACCTAGAGTTACACTCACAAAAGTAAGAATAATACCTCCAACAGGATTTCTATGTCCATACTTAAAAAGTAAAGCACCTATAGGTAAAAGTACTACATAACCTATATCACCAAATACCCCAGATAATATTGATAAAAGGACTAAAATAAATGTAATGCTATTCTTCCTAAAAGTTTGCGTCAAAAGAGTAAAAAATGTTCTAGCAAAGCCAGTTTTTTCAAGAACACCTAAACCAATTAATACAATAATTAAATTTCCAAGAGGTGCAAAATTAACAAAATTACTAACTGTAGTACTAACTAAATATTTAAATCCTTTTAAACTAAGTAAATTTTCAACTTGCACTACATTATTTTGAAGTTGATTTGTATAACTATTTACAGTACTATATTCAGCTTGTAACCCGAATAATGACAAAACAAAACTTAAAATAATAACAGAAAAGGTTAAAATAATAAACATTAATATAGGACTAAACTTTTTACTTTTCATCTTCCACCACTTTCTTAAGCTTCCTTTCAAACTCTAATCTATCCATCATTATCATCCTACCACAGGCTTTACATTTTAGTTTTATATCAACACCCATTCTTACTATTTCCCATAAATTAGTACCACATGGATGTCCTTTTTTCATTATAACATTGCTTCCTAAACTATATTTCATATAACACCTAATCTATATCAATATCTATATTAAGAATTTCCAAAATTCTTTCTAAATCCTTCTCACTATCAAAAGGAATAACTACATTTCTATTATTTACCTTAACTAAAGTTCCTATTTTTTCTCTCATTATACTTTGAATCTCTACATGCCTAGCATCTTTAACAATAGGTTTGTTAATCTTAACTTTCTTTTCAAAACTTCCATTACTAATAATATCTTCCAAATCTCTAACTGAAAGATTTTCTTTTACAATTCTATCAGCCATTTCAAATATTTCCATTTCATCACTAAGTTTACTTAAACTTCTAGCATGTCCCATACTAATCTTATCACTTAAAACAAGATCTTGTACTTTTCTTGGAAGTTTTAAAATACCCAAAATATTAGTAACATGACTTCTACTCTTACCAATCTTACTAGCAAGTTCTTCTTGAGTTAATCCCATGATATCGATCATTTTCTTATAAGCATTAGCTTCCTCTATAATATTTAAATTTTCTCTCTGAATATTCTCTAAAAGTGCAATACTCATCATCTCATCATCAGAAAATTCACGAACTATACAAGGAACTTCTTTTAACCCTGCTTTTCTAGCTGCAATACTTCTTCTTTCACCAGCAACTATTTCATAGCCTTTTATACTTTTCTTAACTATAATAGGCTGAAAAATACCAAAATCTTTAATACTTTTAGCAAGTTCATTTAATTTTTCTTCATCAAAAACTTTTCTTGGTTGATACGGATTACTTCTAAGTTCATCTAAATTAATAAGTTTAACCTCATCCTTAGCAGTATTTTCAACCACATTTCTTTCAAACTCTTCTAAATTAAATGCTTCCCCACTAAATAGTTGCTCCAGCCCCTTCCCTAGAGCTTTTCTCTTTGTTTCCATTTCTATCAATCACTTCCTTTGCTAAATTAACATATGCAAGAGCACCTCTACATTTAGGATCATACTCAAGTATAGGCTTCCCATGACTTGGAGCCTCAACTAACCTAACTAACCTTGGAATAATTGTATTGAAAACTTTTTCCTTAAAAAATTTCCTAACATCTTCAACTACTTCAAGACCCACAAGTGTTCTTCCATCTAACATTGTAAGCAAAACCCCTTCAATATCTAAATGTGGATTAATTTTACTTTGAGTAAGTATAATAGTATTTAAAAGTTGCGTAACTCCTTCCAGGCTATAATACTCACATTGTACTGGAATAAGAACACTATCACTTGCTGCAAGTGCATTTGTAGTAAGTACTCCAAGTGCAGGAGGACAATCTATTAAAATAAAATCATACCTTTCTCTAATGGTATCAATTTGTAATTTAAGTTGATCTCCTATAATATAGTCACTTTCCTTACTTGCATTTTGTATGAGTTCTATTTCCGCTCCACTTAAATAAATCATTGATGGAATAATACTTAAATTTTTAAATTTAGTTTTAATAATAGCATCCTTTATATCACACCCATGTGTAATAACGTCATAAATACTCTTGTTAATATCGGCTTTATTAATACCTAGCCCAGTAGTACTATTACTTTGTGGGTCTAAATCTATTAATAAAACCTTTTTACCTAAATGCCCTAAAGCACTTGATAAATTAATACTTGTTGTTGTTTTGCCTACCCCACCTTTTTGATTTACAAGTGATATAACCTTTCCCATAATACTACCTCGCTA
>CAKOIJ010000005.1 GCA_934086775.1 uncultured Bacilli bacterium
AAACCCCAATCCAATATAAAATCGAATCAGGGTTTTAAGTGTCTTTTTAAACTGTCTACTTTTTCTTGACTAGTTCACTTCTGTGCACTTCATTTTTTAAAATACAATTAAAAAAAGTTTGAAAAAAAGTTTGAATTTGCTATTGACATTATTGTATTCGTTAAGTATAATTAATAATGTCATTAGGAATTGCAGGTGTAGTTTAATGGTAGAACTTCAGCCTTCCAAGCTGCTAACGTGGGTTCGATTCCCATCACCTGCTCCAAATTGATAGGAAACTCGGAAAATTTACTTCTGAGAGTAATAAATGCTAACTAGAAATAGTTAGTTTTTTTGTTGTGTAAAGGAATCCTTTTTACGAAAATGACATTAAAGTTTTAGTTAATAAAGAAAAAAATTTAACAATATCAAAAATAATATTATAATTTTAATTAACAAAAATGTTTTAAAATAAAAAAATTTATAGTATAATATGTTTAGTAAAGAGGAACGATTATGTCTAAAAATGACAAAAAAAGTGGAATTATCATTGGAATGATAGGAGGTTTAATATTACTTGCAATAATTATTTTTTTAGTATTTTCTTTGAATCGTAAGTATGAGGTAAGTTTTTATCCAGATAAGGGTTCAGATGTTCAAGTAGTATATGTCAAATATAATCAAATAATAAATTCAAGTAATATTAAAGGTAAAGAAGATTTAGGAGAATCATTTGTTGATTGGTATGAAATTGTTGATGTTAAAGACGGAAAAGACATTTTAGCAGAAAAACCATTTGATTTTAAAACTAAAATTAATAGAAACGTTAAATTAAAAGCAGTTTTTAATGATGATGTAAAAACAATTACTATTAAATTTGATTCAAAAGGAGGAAGCAAGGTTAAAGACATTATTATTCATGAAAATGTTAAATTAAAACTTCCAACTGAGCCAAGTAAAGCGGGTTATAAGTTTATCGGATGGGAAGATAAAAATGGAAAACCAATTTATAACAATGCTCTACTAAGTGAAGATACAACTCTATATGCAAAATGGAAAAAATTAGAAGAAAATAAAACTACAACTACACCTAAAGAACAAACACAAACAGATAATAAAAATACAATATCTTATTATTGTGAAAGTGGCTATGTTTTAAATGGAACTAAATGTACTAAAACTGAAACTAAAAATGCAACTGGTAGATGCCCACAAGGTTTTAGTGCAGGAGCATGGGATTATGATTATTGTACAACTGAAATAGATTCAGAAGAAGAATACAGATGCACAGATACACCGGAGGGCGACTACAAAGAAAGTGAAGCTGTTCTTGATTCAACAACAAATGATTGCTATTATAGAAAAGATTATGCTGTATCAGATTCAAGGTATTGTTCAAGTCATGGTAGAGTATATTATAATGGCTATTGTTATTATGCTTCATTTGATGCTAATAAGGTTAAATATTGTCCTTCAGGAACATTAAACTCAAGTGGTATGTGTGATTTACAAATGAAGAAAATATTTAGTTGCGAAAACGGATGGACATTGAAAAATAAAAAATGTACTAAGACAACAGTTGTAGATGCTAAGAAAAAATAAAAATTTAAGAAAATTAATGTAAAAAATCAAGGTCTAATGAATAATCTAACTCATCTAAACCTTGATTTTTATTGTTAAATTTACTTTTTTAATTGAAGTATATTTAAATTAGTATAAATATTTAAAAGTGATCAACTCTAAATTAGCTATTAATTTGAAGAGTTTGATTGACTTCTATCCACATCATTAGTTATAGCAACTATTATAGTTAAAATAGTATTTATATCTTTTTCATCTATAACATCTATTTGATATTTATCACCTATAGATAAAAACTTTCTGTTGATTAATGCTACTGTCTCTCCATGATTATTAATTATTACAAAATCTAAATTAAAGAGACTCCCAACAACTTTATACTTATTACTTAAGTTATAATCGTTTTTAAAAAGATGAAATTTCTTTTTTATTTGATATTGGTATTTACCTTCAAAAAATACGTTATAGCAGGATGTCCAGTGGAAAATTTCTTGTTCTATATATGCAACAATATTATGCCTTTTATCATATATTGTAGTCTTATCACCAAATGAGATAATTTTACTTTCTATTTCGTAAGTTAGTTCTTTGTTTTCATTATAAATATAATATCTATTATGCATTGATAATATTTTTTCTTTAACAAATAATTTCATATTTCCTCCTGTTTATTATTTATTAATCCACTCAATAGTATCTTTTACTGTGTCTTCTATACTTCTGTTCTTAAAATCTAAATATTGTCTAGCTTTTTTATTACTAAAATTAGCATTAGAAGATAAAGTATATAGTGAATACTTTGTAAAAAGAGGAGTTTCTTTTTTTAAGTTATAATATAATTCAAATAGGGGTGCTATTAATTTAGCAATACTTATTGGTAATATTATTTTAATTCTTTTTCTTTTTTGTAAATCACAAATTAAATCACACAATTCCTTGATTGTTATATATCTATTAGATAATATGTAGCATTCACCTTTAATGCCATTTTTACAAGCATTAGTAACACCCTTAGCTACATCTCTAACATCAACGAAATCATATCCACCTTTTACACAAGCAAACAATTTACCGTTTGATACCACTTTTATTAATTGCGTTAAGTGACTATTACCAAAGTCATTTGGCCCAATAATTCCAGATGGATGAATAATACACGCATTTAAATTTTTATTCTTTATAGCATCCATTACATATTTTGCAGCCTCGGCCTTTGTTTTAGCATATAATCCATAAACATCATCAGGGTTAAAATTAGTAACCTCTGTTATTAAATCATTATTAGGTTTTTCTGGAATTGCATGAACACTGCTGACATAAACAAGTTTTGCATTTAATTCTAAAACTTTATCAACTATATTTTTAGTACCATTTACATTAACATTATAAATAAGTGGATTATATTTTGATTTTATATATACAATTGCTGCACAATGAATTACAAACACTTCTTTTCCATTAGTATTCTCAAAAATAGAAGATAATGATTCTTTGTTTGTTACATCACCATAGTATATTTTACAATTTAAATTTTCTAGTGATTTTATTGAATCATCTTTTAAAACGAAAGCTCTGATTTCATTATCAGCATCCTTTTCTAACATTCTTATAATGTTATTTCCTAAAAAACCATTTGCGCCCGTTATTATATAAATTTTTTTCATAATATTTACCACCATCATTTCCTTTTTAAAAGTAAATTAAGAATATCTTTCATAATAATTGTATCATAAAAATTAAAAAAATGGTTACTAAATTGATTAAAAAATACTTACAAATAAAAGTTCTTTTTACTTTAAAAAAAAATCTAATAGTGTTATACTTTATATATGAATGAAAGTTATATAAAAGGAAATGTAGTAAAGTTATTATATGAAAGTTCAACCGGATATAAAGTTGGACTTTTTAAGGTTAAAGAGTGTTCTTCTCTTTTAGAAGAGTATCTAAATAAAACAATTACTTTTACTGGTAATTTTATGCCTCTTAATAATGAACTTACTTATAAGTTTAGTGGTTACATTACTAATCATCCTAGATTTGGTATTCAGTTTAATGTAACAGCTTATGAAAGTACAATACCAAGTACTATAGATGGTATAATAATGTACTTAAGTAGTGGTATTTTTAAAGGAATAGGGGCTAAAACAGCCAAAAACATAGTAGATATTTTTAAAGAGGATACCATTAACGAAATTAAAGAAGGTAACCCAATTCTATCTAAAATAAAGGGAATGACTGTAAAGAAAGCAAAAGAATTAAGAAGTAAAATAATTGAATATGATAAAGATCAAGAATTAATAATTGAATTTAATAAGATGGGATTTACTACTGAAGAGTGTTTAAGAATAGTTAATAAATATAAAAGTAAGTGTTTTGATATTATAAATAATAACATTTATTTACTTGAAAATGATATTAATTTTTTAAAACTAGATAAAGTTTTCTTAAGCATGCATTCTGAAAATGAAGAGGCAAGAATAAATGCTCTTATTAAGTATTCTATTAAATCTATCTGTTATGAAAGAGGGGATACCCTAGTAGAAAAAGAAAGTATATACTTATTTTTGAGTAAATTCTTTAAAGATAATATAAGTTCACTTGTGTTTTTAAATTCTTTAGAAGATTTAGTTAGTAATGAAGAAGTAATAAAAGTAAATGGCTATTATACCTTAAAAGAGTTTTATTTAACAGAAATGAATATTAGTGAAGTAGTTAAAGGTTTAATAAGTATTAATAATTTAGAAGAAGAAAGTAAAGTATTAAAAGAGATAGAAAAATATGAAAATAAAAATAATATAAAGTTTAATAGTGAACAAAAAAACGCTATTAAAGGCGCACTAAATAGTAATTTCTTTATTATTACTGGAGGACCTGGTACAGGTAAGACTACTATTATCAAAGCAATTGTAGACATTTATGAAGAAATGAATTTTGATACCGAACTTAAAGATATAACCTTACTTGCACCAACTGGAAGAGCTAGTAAAAGAATAACTGAAAGTGTTAAAAGAAAAGCAAGTACTATTCATAAGTTTTTAAAATGGAATAAAGAAACTAAAGAGTTTAGTGTTAATAGGTTTAACCCATCAAATACTAAATTAGTCATTATAGATGAAGCAAGTATGATAGACATATTTCTCTTTAATAGCTTATTAGATGCACTTAAAAGTAATGTTAAATTAATTTTAGTAGGAGATAAATATCAACTTCCTAGTATTCTTCCGGGTAATGTTTTAAGTGATCTTTTAAATATAAATGAAATACCTAAAATTTACTTAGAAGAAATATATAGAACAAAAAAAGACTCATATATTATTCCTCTTGCATCTAGAATAAAAAATAGAATAGAATTTATTAATATACCGGAAAGCCATGAAGATTTTAAATTCATTAATAGTCCAGACATTCTAATAAAAGATTATGTAAGAAATATTAGTTTAAAGGTACTTGATAAGAATATTAATATTGATAATTTTCAAGCACTTATACCTATGTATAAAGGAGAAAATGGTATTGATAACATAAATATAGTTATGCAAGATATATTTAATAAGAGTGATGAAAGTAAAAATGAGATAATTATAAGAGATATAGTTTATAGAGAAAAAGATAAAGTTTTACAACTTGTAAATGATATCGATAACAATATATTTAATGGAGATGTTGGTTATATTAAAAGAATTATAAATGGAACTAATCCCTCTATAGATATTGATTATAATGGACATATCGTCAATTATAAGAAAAATAAATTTGATGAATTTACTTTAGCATATGCTATTAGTGTACATAAAAGTCAGGGTAGTGAGTATGATCATGTTTTATTAATACTTTCTAATAATATGAAAAGAATGCTTTACAACAAACTTGTTTATACTGCAGTTACAAGGGCTAAAAAGAGTTTAATTATAATTGGTTCACTTGAAAGTTTAAACTACAGCATTAGAACATTTAATAGTGAAAATAGAATAACTAGTTTAAGTACATTTTTTTAGTATATTTAACTATTTTATGGTTAACATAATACTAGAGGTGAAAATATGAAAAATGCACTTTATATGCTTGGAGGAGTAGGAGTAGGATTACTTGCTTCTAAATATAGTAAAGATATAAAAAAAGTCATGAAAAAAGGTAAAAAGATGAGTGCTAACTATCTTAAGGGAAATTAATGTAAACATTGTTTACATTTTTCTTTCATTTATGAATATATTTTGATAGAATAATGATAAGGTGATTAAAATGAAAAAGGAAAAAGTTGATACAGAAAAGTTAAATGAAGCAATAACCATAGGTAATAAAATACTAAAGTTAACTTATGCTCTTATAATAATTGCTTTAATGGGAGGTACTATATTTCTTTTAAGGACTTTAAATATATTTCCAATTATTGGTACATTATTAGGTGTTATTAGTCCATTCTTTATCGGTTTTATCATAGCTTGGTTATTAAATCCAATTGTAAACAAGCTCACAGATCATGGCATGAAAAGAGGACTTGCTACTGTTATAGTATTTATTTTATTCCTTGCACTTATTTATTTATTTTGTCTAGCAGTTATCCCATCTTTAGTTTCTCAAATTAACGATATAGCTAAGATGGTGCCGGATATTTTGGACAATTTAAAAGAAATAGTTGATAAAATATTTGTAAAATTGTCTACTGAAACAAACATTGATATGTCTTCAGTAAAAACAAATTTTCTAACTTATATAGAAAACTTTGCCAAGAATGTTAGCACAGATTTACCAACAAAAATTATTACAATTGTCCAAAATTTAGTAAGTGGTATAGGTAAACTTGCTGTTGGTCTTGTTATAGGTTTCTATTTATTATTTAATTTTCATAATTTTAGTAAACATTTTATGAATATTGTACCTAAGAGATTTAAAAATAGTGCGGAAAGATTACTTGATGAAATAGGTTCAATCATATATAAATTTATTAATGGAACATTTATAGACTGTTTTGTGCTATTCTTAATTTCATGCGTTGGTTTTAGTTTAATAGGTTTAAAGGCGCCAGTATTCTTTGCATTCTTCTGCGCAATTACTAACGTAATACCTTACATAGGGCCTTATATTGGTGGTGCTCCTGCTATGTTAGTTGGTTTTACAATGAGCCCTTTAACTGGACTTTTAACTCTTTTGTTTATGATAGTTGTTCAGACCATAGAAGGTAACTTTTTACAGCCAATGATAGTTGGAAAAAAGCTAGATTTAAAACCAGTTACTATAGTTATTTCTTTATTGATTTTTGGACATTTCTTTGGTATAATTGGTATGATTATTGCAACACCAATAGTCGCAATATTAAAAGCAATCTATCTTTTCTTTGATGAAAAGTATGATTTCTTTGGATATACTAAGTCAAAGGATGTTAAAAAAGAGATAAGTAAATTAGATTATTCTAAATAGAGAGTTCTTGTTAGGTGTAAAAGAATTAGATAATTTATTTGAAGCTACTCTTTAACTGCTATTAATAATAGCCGGTTAAAAACCGTTATCGAAAGTAAGTTAAATATAGGATGGTACCGTCTATTATTAGACTCCTAAAGTACCATCTTTTTTGTTCAGTAAAGGAGAAAAAATGAAATTAAGAGATGAAGAAGCAAAAATAATTATATTATCAGGTAAAGCAAGAAGCGGAAAAGATACTTCACTAGAAATATTAAAAGAAAAATATGAACAAATAGGTAGAAAAGTTATTTCTTTATACTATGCTAGCTATATTAAAGAATATGCCAAAAAAATAAGTTCTTGGGATGGAAATGATGAAAATAAACCTAGAGCACTTCTCCAAGAACTTGGAACAGATATTATTAGAAATACTATTGATAAGAATTTCTTTATTAATAGAATTATAGAAGACATTAAAGTTTATTCTAAATTCTTTGATATTATCATAATTGGAGATGCTAGGTTTCCTGAAGAAATTGATTATATTAAAAAAGAATTTAATAAAGTAATAAGTGTTCATATTAATAGGAAAGATATGAATTTACTTACTAAAGAAGAAAAAAAACATGTAACAGAAACTGCACTAGATAATTATAAAAGATATGACTATGAAATAAATAATGATGGTTCTATAGAAGATTTAAAAACTAAATTAGAGGAAATTATAAAGGAGTGATAAAATGAATTTAAAAGATTTATATATTAATTATTTTGTAAGTAAAGGACACAGATGGATACCTAGTAGCCCAGTCGTGCCTGAAAATGACCCCAGTGTACTATTTAACACAGCAGGTATGCAACCTCTTATACCATATTTAATGGGAGAAGTGCATCCCTATGGAACTAGGCTTGTCGACTACCAAAAGTGTATTAGAACTAATGATTTAGATGTAATAGGTGATAAAACCCACCATACATTTTTTGAAATGCTAGGTAACTGGAGTTTAGGAGACTATTTTAAAGATGAAAGTATAAGTTATAGTTTTGAATTCTTAACTAAAGTATTAAATATACCAGTAGAAAAACTTGCAGTTACTGTTTATGCTGGAGAAGGAAATATTCCTTTTGATGAAGTTAGTTATAATAAATGGTTAAGTTTAGGAATTAAAAAGGAAAGAATTGCTAAAACAGTAAGTGATAATTTTTGGATAGCAGGAACTTCTGGACCATGTGGACCAGATACTGAAATATTTTACTTTAGAAGTAATGATGCTATTCCAGAAGTATTTGATCCTGAAGATGATAGATGGGTTGAAATATGGAATAATGTATTTATGGAATTTTATAAAAGTGAAGACGGAAATGTATCTGAACTTCCTAAAAAGAATGTTGATACAGGTATGGGACTAGAAAGAACTGTTGCTGTTTTAGAAGGAGTAAATGATAACTATTTATCAAGTGTATGGAAAGATGTTATTGATTTGATTAGTGAAATTGCTTCTAAACCTTATAATGGTAATGAAGAAAGTATGAGGATAATAGCAGATCATATACGTACTAGTGTATTTATAAGTGCTGATCCTTCAGGAATTAAACCTAGTAATACTGATCAAGGTTATATATTAAGAAGACTTATTAGAAGAAGTATTAGACATGCTAAGAAACTAGGAATTGATGTTAACACTAACTGGGAACAACAAATAGCTTCTTTAATAATAAATAAATATAAAAAGTATTATAGTGAACTAGAGAGTAATGAAAGTGTAGTTTTTGAAGTTCTAAAAAACGAAAAGGAAAAGTTTAATAAAACACTAGAAAAAGGTTTAAAAGAATTTAATAAAGTTTCTAATAAAGACATAGATGCTTCTAATGCTTTTCATTTATATGATACATATGGTTTCCCAATTGAACTTACTGAAGAATTAGCGCTTGAAAAAGGAATAAAAGTAGATACTTTAGGTTTCAAAGAACTATTTAAGAAACATCAAGAACTTTCAAGAACTCAAAGTGCTGGTAAGTTTAAAGGAGGACTTTCTGGAAATGGACTAATGGAAACTAAATACCATACTGCTACACATTTACTTAATGCTGCATTAAAGATAGTAGTAAATAAAGATGTTCATCAAAAGGGAAGTAATATTACTAGTGAAAGAATGAGATTTGATTTTTCTTGTGATCACAAGTTAACAGATGAAGAAAAAACAAAAACCGAAGAATTAGTAAATAAGTGGATAAAAGAAGCTTTACCAGTAACAGTTAAAGAAATGAGCAAGGAAGAAGCAATTAAAAGTGGAGCTGAATGTATGTTTATAGAAAAATATCCTGATATAGTAACTGTTTATAGTATAGGAGATATTTCTCATGAATTATGCGGAGGACCACATGTTAAAAATACAAGTGAACTAGGTACTTTTAAAATAATTAAAGAAGAAGCATCAAGTTCAGGAGTAAGAAGGATAAAGGCTATACTAGAATGAAAAGTATATTTGATTTAACACTAAATGAACTTGAGGATTTACTAGAAAAAGAAGGCTTTAAAAAGTATAATGCTACTCAAGTATTTGAAGGTATTTACAAAAGAAAAGTTTCTTCTTTTGAAGATATTTCTAATATTAGTAAATCTTTAAAAGAATATTTAGAAAAAAACTTTGAAATAAAGTATTTAAAAGTAATAGATATTTTAAAAAGTGAAACAGCTAATAAGTATTTACTTGAAGTAAATGATTCAACAGTTGAAGTCGTATTAATGCATCAAAGTTACGGAGAAAGTATATGTATAAGTTCACAAATTGGATGCAACATGGCATGTAAGTTTTGTCAAAGTGGAAAACTTAAAATGAAAAGAAACTTATCTGTAAGTGAAATGGTATTAGAAGTTTTAACAATTGAAAAAATAGAAAATATAAGGGTAAATAATATAGTAGTTATGGGTATAGGAGAACCTTTTAATAACTATGAAAATTTAGTTAAAGCACTTAATATATTTACATGTAATAAAGGTATGGATAAAGGTTCTAGAAGAATAACTGTTAGTACATGTGGAATAGTTCCCAAGATATATGAATTTGCTGATTTAGATTTAGATATTAATCTAGCTATTAGTCTTCATGCTTCCAATCAAAAACTAAGAGAAGAATTAATGCCTATAGCAAAAGCATATAAATTGGAAGATCTTATTAAAGCAATCGAATACTATATTAAGAAAACTAATAGAAGAGTAACTTTAGAATATATACTCTTAAATAATATAAATGATAGTTTAGATAACGCTAAAGAACTTGTAAATCTTTTTAAAGGTAAACTTGTGTATATAAATATCATACCCTATAATGAAACAGATAGTGAATTTAGAAGAAGTTCAAAAGATAAGATAAGTAAGTTTTTTGATTATCTTACTAAAAATGGTATTAATGTTCAAAAAAGAAGAGAGATGGGTTCTAATATAAAAGGTGCTTGTGGTCAATTAAAAGCAAGCTATGAAAGTGAAAACAATACTTTTTAAAACACCGAGCTGAGGAAAATAAGAAAATTAAAATATTTAGAAGAATGATAGTTAAATGATTATCATTCTTTTTCTTTTTGTACCAAAATAAAGAACAAATATATAATCATTTCAAAAATTGAAAATTAAAGTTTAGAAATTAAAATTTTACACAAATGTGTAAAAATTCTGCGTAAAATTTCGCGTAAAGTGAAAATTTTTAGGGGAATTTAGGGTAAAAAATTCGTATAAGAAAGGCAAGGAGGGTGAAACTATGGGTAAAAATCTTGAAGTTTTGCAAGAAGATAAAAATGACTGTGCAGCTGCTTGTATTTCATCATTAATAAAGTACTATGATGGGTATATGGATTTAGAAAGTATTAGACTGATTATCAATACGACTAAAGAAGGTACTAATGCATATGACATAATTAACGGAGTAAAAGAAATTGGTTTTGAATCAGCCGGCATAAAAATCAATTTTAATGCTTTAGTTAATGAAGATATGCCGTTAGTCGCACATGTTAAAAAAGATAACTACTATCATTTTGTAGTAATTTACAAAGTTATTCCAGAAAGAAAAAAAATGTTAATAATGGATCCTAGTATTGGTTTAATTAAAATAAGTTATGAAAAATTTAATAGTATGTATCTTGGAACTGTTTTAAAACTAGTAAAAGTAAAAGAACTGCCTAAATTGGAAAAAAACAATGAACTCTTGAAAGTAATAATATCTAGCAGTTTTAAAAATAAAAAAACTATAATTATTTTATCTTTACTTTCCCTAATTGTTTTTATCTTAGGTGTAGTTAGTTCTTTATTTTATAAAGTTTTAATTGATGATTCTACAAATATTTTAAAGTATATTTACCCATTTATATTAATTATTCTTATTAAATTAGTTTTAGATTTTATTAGAAATTTACTAATGAATAATCTTAATAAAAATACTGAACTACTTCTTAATAAAGAAATGTTAAATAGATTGTTTCGCCTTCCTTATAGCTACTATAAAAATAAAACAACTGGAGAAATTATAAGTAGAATTAACGACCTTTCAATGATAAAGGATTTAACTTTAGATATAGTATTTAATTTATTTGTAGATGTTTTATTAGTAATTACTTCTTTAATATTAATTGGAATTATAAGTATTAAGTTTCTTGTTATCTCATTAATTATTCTTATTTTATATTTGCTAATTTCTCTTATTTATAACAAATTAACGAATAAAAGGATTAGATTATTGCAAGAAAGTAAAGGACTATATAACCATAAGTTAATAGAAAGCATAGAAGGTTTAGAAAGTATTAGTAATTTAAACTTAATAAATAATTTTATTAATAAAGTTCATTCTTATTTTAGAGACTCTTGTTTGGAAAATAAAAAATATAATGTTTGCAACATAATTATAACAATCTTTAAAGAAGCTATTTTAGAAATTAGTACTTTAGTTATATTAGTACTTGGAATAGCAAATATGAATGAAACATTTACTATTGGTAAGGTTATTTTGGTATATATGCTTTATAGTAATTATGTTTCTGCTATCAAGGTATTTATTGATAAACTTCCTGATATAAACTATGCTTATAAAAATATAGAAAAAGTTAATGGACTACTGAAGAAAAAAAACAGTGCTGTTAATTTTAAAACTATTAATGGAGATATTAAAGCTGTAAATTTATCTTTTAAAAGAACTAAATATTTATTTAAAAATATTAGCCTTGAAATAAAAGAAGGTTCTAAGGTAATATTAGTAGGCTCTTCTGGATGTGGCAAAAGTTCTTTTCTAAAAATATTGCTAAAATATTTTAGTAGTTATGCTGGTAATATCTTTATAAATGACATTAATTTAAAAGATATAGATGAAACCATTATAAATAATAGTTTCACATATATTGGTCAAAACGAAAAGATATTTAATGATACTATTAAAAATAATATTTTATTAGGTAGAAGAGTTAATAGTGAACTATATGAAACTGTTATTAATATTACCAGGGTTAATGAGATTATTAATAGTAAAGGGTTAAGGGACAATTCTATTATAGAAGAAGATGGATTTAATTTAAGTGGTGGCGAAAGACAAAGAATTATTCTTGCGAGAAGCTTGATTAAGAATAGTAATTATTTATTAATTGATGAAGCTTTAAGTGAAGTAGATGATACTTTAGAAAAGAATATTATACTTGACTTAATAGATAAATTTAGGGATAAAACTATTATTTATGTTTCTCATAAGAAAAATATTCAAAAGTTATTTAAAAACAAAATATTTATAGAAAGGAGTAATTTGAATGACTAATGAAGAATTATTAGAAGTTAAAGGAGGAATATCTTTTAAACTTTGGGGAATAGCAGGGCTTATAGTAACCTTCATTTTGGGTTTCTTTGAAGGTGTTGCTAATCCAGTTAAATGTGGTAAATAATAAGCAAGAAAGGAGAATTATAATGAACAAAGAAGATTTAATTAATACAGTTGGTGGTATTAAATGGAGTGCAACTCTATTTAATGCCTTAACTAGAATTATTGATACAGTATACAATATAGGTAGAAGATTTGGCTCTGGATTACTTAGAAATTATGTTGGTAAAACATGTAGCCCAAATTAATAAAAACAAAAAGTTGTCAGTTTTTACTGATAACTTTTCTTTTTTAGTTGAAAGTACTTAGTCTTTTTGATAAAATTAAATAGTAATATTAAGTGGTAGTGGAAGTGATGTTATGAAGAAGAAAAAGAAGAGATTAAAAAGGAAAAATATATTTTTCTTTTTTATGATTATTTTAATAGGTGCTTTAGGTGTTTCTTTTGTTATTAAAAAAGATAATCTTTTTACATCAAAAGTTAAGATAATTTATGATAATACAGTTAATAGTGATAATAAATATAATGTTAAAATTACTTACGATGATAATATAGATAACCTTAAATGTAGTTTAGATAATAAAGAATTTAAGGATATAAGTAAATGTAATTTTGAATTAGAACTTGGTAAGTACACAGTTTATATTAAAAATGATAGTTTATTTATAAAGAAAGATTTCGAAGTCAAAAGTAAATATGAAGGAAATTTTACTTCTGTAATAGATATGCTTGATACTTATTATTTAGCATCTAATGGAAAGAAAGCTTTTAAATTTACTTTCGATTACCCAAAAGACTTTGACACTAAGGTAACATATGTAATTGATGATCCGAGTGTTCTTAAAGTTGAAAATGATACTATGATTGCACTTAAAACAGGAGAGACTAAAGTAACTGCTAAATTAAAAGATGGTAATAGTAAAACATACAATGTTGTTGTAACAGATTTAATTGTTAGTCCAGTTATTAATACAAGCAAAGCATTTTTACCATGTGGTAGATATACTAAAGAAGAAAATGAATTACTTGATAAGATACTTGCCTCAAGAGTAAAAGAAGCAGGAGAGGGAACACGTGCAGGAGTAGCAGCTGCTGCTAGATTTATTACTCTTGAATTTCCTTATACGATTAAGTATTTTAATGAAAATGGAAGAATGGGTACAAGTGTAGCTAACGGAGTAGATGCCGAAGGAAGATATTATCATAAAGGTTTATACTTAAATAAATATAAATTTAGTGAATTAACTGGTAAAAGCACGGTCACTGGTCCAGCAACTTGGGGGTGTAATTTACATGATGCATTTTTAAGTGATTTATATGGTTCATACCTGATGAGACCTAATGGATTTACTTGTAGTGGTTTTGTTACATGGGCTATGTTAAATGGAGGATTTGATGTTGGAGATGTTGGCGCAGGAGACAGAATAGAAGTAAAAAATGAACTTTCTGATTTAGGTACTCATATACCACTTACATATGAATTTATGAAAACAGGAGACTATCAAGTAGGAGATTTTATTGCCAGAGATGGTCATGCCGCTTTAATAATTGGATTTGATGATAAAAACATTTATACAGCAGAGAGTTTGCCGCCTAAACTTAAAGTATATATATACGAAAGATGGACTGGAGTTGTAAATGATCCAAATCTTACATATACAATTGATATGACTGGAATATATCCTAACGGTGAGGGTGTAATAGAGGATATGTGGTAAAACTTATTCAAATATAAGAACAATTAAATAATAAATGAAATGCAAGAAAAAAGCCTATTTCTAAGAAAAACTGTAAAAGAAAAATGACTTTTAAAAATATGTTTAACCACTTTACATATAATTTGTAAAAATTCTTGATAAATAAAAAAAAGTAAAGTATAATAATAAATATAAGATAGAGGAGGAGATTTATAGATGAAAGAAGCTACTGGTGAATTAAACATGACAGTTATTACAGTTGTTGCTATAGCTGCTGTTGCTGCACTTTTCTATACATTAGTATGGCCTGCAATTCAAAAAGCAATAGTTAACAATACTTGTGCTACTTTAGGTAGTGGATGGCATGCAGTTAACAAAAACACTGCTGTAAATGAAGGAAACATTAATGCTAATACAGCAAAAGATGTTAAATGGGTTTGCTGTGATGCAAATGGTCAAAACTGTACTCTAGCAGATTAAGTAAGGAAAGAAGGTAGTGTATGAGAGAAGCATTTGGTGGTACATGGTTGCTTGGTTTCGTAGTGCTATTTATAGTGCTTTTTTCTGCATACCTAACTATTTCTGTTAACTATACTAAAGCATTTAAAGCTAAAAATAAGATAGTTAATGTAATTGAACAAAATGAAGGTTTTACAACTACCAAGTGTGGAACAAATAAAACAGATAATTGTCTTAAAACTAGTAATACTAGTGAAGATAAGATATATAAATATTTAGATGAAGCTGGTTTTTTATTAACTGATATAAATGAGGGTAGATGTCCTAATGGCTATAAGTTAATTAAAGATGCAGGCTACTGTGTAAGAAGAATATGTACAAGTCAAGGTGCATACTACAAAGTTAATACATTTATAAAGATAGAACTGCCTTTAGTATGGCAAACTTTTACTATACCAATTAAAGGTGAAACTAAAGTGCTTTATTATACTAATGATAGTTTAGGATGTAGTTAGGAGATAAGAAATGAACGTAATAATTGCAAATAAATACAAAGAAATGCTAATGAGCCTTGATATAGAAGTTATTAAATCTATTGAAGGGGAATTTGAAGCTGATGAGATAATAAATAGTTTTACTAACTTTTATTTTGATAGAATGATACTTGATATAACTGCTATTAAAGATTATCAAAACCTAGATAATTTACAAAAGATAAGTATAAATTTTGATATGAATAAAGTTATTTTACTTCTTGATGATAGTGAAGAAAGTAGTAGTCAAAGTTATTTGTCTAGATTAATATCTATGGGTATATATAATTTTACAAGGAATTCCGAAGGAATTAAGTATTTACTTGAGAACCCTAATAGTTATAGAGATGTTGCACATCTTCAAAGCCTAAATACTGAAGGTGGTCAGTATTTAGATGATAATAACATAACAAGGATAATTGGAATTAAGAATTTAACTGATGGTGCTGGTGCAACAACATTTACATATATTCTAAAAAAACATCTAGAAAATAATTATAACGTATGCGCTATAGAAGTGGATAAAAGAGATTTTAATTTCTTTGATAGTAAAGAAATGTATAGTATAAATTCTAGTGATTTAGCAAAAGAACTTATGAAAAAAAGAGGATATAATGTAATTCTTATCGATTTAAATGGTTTTAATGATCCAGACATATGTACAGATGTTCTCTATTTAGTCGAGCCTACTAGAATTAAACTTAATAAATTGTTGCTTAAAGATAGAAATGTATTTGAGAAACATAAAAAGGATAAAATTATACTTAACAAGAGTAACATTAGTGATAATGAAATAAGTGAATTTGAGTTTGAAACTAAAAGTAAAGTATACTTTAATATTCCAAACTTAGATGAAAGAAAAGATTATTCTAGAGAAGTTAATACTTTATTATCTAAACTTGGTTTTGTTAAACAAAATAGTGGTGTAGAAAGTGAAGATAATAAGAATAAAATACTAGGAATGTTTAAATTTTAGTGTAAAGTTAAAAATAATATTTGACAATATGTGTAAATTATAATAAAATTATATGTAGAAAGAAGGAAGAAGATTATGAATTTGATTTTTTTATTAGATGAAAACCCATCATTATGTACAACATTATCACCAGTTTGGACTATATTTGGTTATATCATTTGGGGTATTAAGATTGTTGTACCATTACTTTTAATCATCACTGGTATGATTACTATGGCTCATGCAGTTATGGAGAAAGATGAAAAAGCAATTAAAAGTGCTCAAAATCTACTTGTTAAAAAAGTTATAGCTGCAGTTATTGTTTACTTAGTAATTACTTTAACAGGAGTTATTGTTAATTTAGTATCAGGGCCTGATTTTAAAGGATGTGCTAAATGTGCATTTAGTCCATTTAGTGAAGGCTGCAAAATTATTAGTGAATAATTGTAAATTAGCACTTTTATTAGTGCTTTTTTTATGCTATAATGTTAAGTAGTAGGAGTGTGTCCAAATGAAGAAAACATTAAAAATATTAATTTTAACTTTATTAGTAAGTTTTGGATTTTTAACAAGCTTAAAAGCTGAAACTAAAACTTTAAATTGTACTTATAGGCATTACTATTATAATTCAGTTGATAGTGATATGAATTTTGATTTTAACATTAAATATACAATTGAAAATGGAAAAAAATATGCTAGTTTTGAATTATTAAATGAAAAAGTAACTGCTAAAAATGGAACGAGATTCACTATTAATTCAGATGGTTTAAGTCAAGCGGATGGAAGAAAAGTAATGCTTGGCGCTTACGATTATGTAAATAAGGATACTTGTCCGCCTGTTTATTATGTAGAAGGAGACAATAACACTATTTATTTGAAACTTCGTGCTTCTGTTGCTGCATCAGAAGCGGTAATTCAAGCTGGAACAATTGATAATAATGGTGTGGATACTGGACTTAATGAAAAATTAAATTTAGATAGCAATGATAAAATATGTAAAATTGGCATTGAAAAATATAGTATATCCGGAGAAAAAAGTGATGCTAAAAAAGCCTCTAAAATGCAAGTATACACTTTTTATGTAATTACTAAATCAGATGGAAAAGTGTACGGAAAAATTGGCAAAGACAATACTGCTAAAGAAATAAGCGAATCAATTGCAGACATTGCATGGAGTCAATCCACAAAAATAGATGATAAAGAGGCACGTTTTGCAATAAAGGGTTCAGAAGTTGTATCATTTAAGAATGCATTTTCATATAATTCTTCTGCTTGTCCAAACTTATATTTTGAAAGAACCGGAAGATCCAATAATATCATTTATGTAAGTCTTAAAAAAACAGAAAATTCTGTTGAGGGAACGAGTGATTTTAAAATTGAAGAGAATTCTACTTTTGTTTCATTAAAGAACGACTCCAAAATAGATTTGCCGATAAGTGATGAAATTGGAACTTGTGAGACTTATTTAGGCAATGCTGAAACAGAAGGCACAATTGCTTATTATTTACAAATAGCATTTACCATAATTAAAATAGCTTCTATAGTTATTCTTATTGTAACTGCAATGTTAGATTTAGCTTCTGTAATTACTAATTCTAAAGACAAATTAACAGATGAAATTAACAAATATGTGAAGAGACTTATTGTTTTGATAATTATATTATTGTTGCCAACATTTTTAGATATTCTTGGAAATGTTATTGGAATTGAAGACATTTTATGTGGAATAAAATAGAAAGGAGTATTTTATGATTTTTACTAAAGGATTAAGTTTGCTTGGATTTGCAATTCCAATTTTAACTGAAATATTTATTTGGATTGATTCATTCATTTATTTAATTGCTAAAGTAGCATTTCATGCATTTTTTACATTAATCGAAGTATCTTCAAATATTACTAGTGAAAATATACCTGAAATAACTTATATACTGAGAAGGGTAATGGTACTTGTAGGTGTATTTGCTTTATTTAAATTATCAATTATGCTTATTAATTACTTAATGGATCCCTCAAAAATTGGAAAAGGTGAGGAAACTGGTAAAAAGTTCTTAAAAAACAGTATAATTGCTATCATATTATTAATTACTTCTCCTACAATATTTAGTTTATTAAATAGTTTTCAAAAAACCATTTTAATAGACAGTAATGTAATTCAAAAAGTTATATATGGTCCTTCTAATGCTGAAAATGTTAATAATGATATTGGTGGTCAAATTGACAAATTTGTTAATGGAGTATGGCTTGAATTTTTTACTCCAAATGATGGCTCTTGTGATGGTAGTTCCAGCAAGCCATATTGCCGTGCTTATAATGAAGTTAAAGATGGCAATGGTTCTATAGCCAGCCTAGTAAGCTATTATTCACATTTTGACTATATTCCATTTATATCTTTTGTTATGGGTGTGGTATTAATATATTATTTTGGATTATTTACTCTTGAACTTGCTAAACGTATATTTAAATTATTAGTGTTACAAATAATTTCTCCAATACCAATAATTATGTCAATTGATCCAGCACAAAATGACAAACTCAAAAATTTCACGAAGACTTATTCTGGACTTTATTTACAAGTATTTTTAAGAGTGCTTACAATATATTTAGCGTTTGTTATTTTATCTCTTGTTGGTCCAATGTTAGAAACTTTAAGCGATTCAACCTCTAAATTTTTTGTTAAAATAATTTTATATATTGGAATATTCCAAGCAATAAAGGAAATACCTAAATTAATTGAAGATGCTATAGGAGTTAAACTTGGAGCTGTGCCAGGTCAAGGATTTGGAAAAACTCTTGCAGGTATTATAGGTGGAACTGCTGGATTTGTGGGCGGTGGTGTCGCAGGTGCAGTATCTGGCGGTGTAGGTGGTGCAGTTGCTGGTGCATTTAATGGAATGACAAGTGTTGCTGGTGGAATGGCTAAAGCAAACGGTAATATTGGTCAAAGTATAAGTGCTGCTGTAAAGGGTGTCAAAGGTTCACATGCAACTGGAGCTAAAGTTGCTGGTGCTGGAGGACTAGGTGCATTTATGGTTGGCGGAGTCGAAAACTTCTTTGGTGGCAAAGGCAGAGACGAGGCTACAGTTAAAAAATTTGATGATGATATAAAGCAAAAAGATAGTGATATTGAAAAGATAAGAGATAATATGAACATATCTAACAAAGCAAATGATATGAGAAATAACATCGAGAATAGATTAAATTCTAATTTTGAAAGTGCTCATGGAACTCTTGAAGATAGACTTAAAAATAATGACGATATTAAAGATATTCAGAAAAGACTTGCTGCTGCTCAAACTGATCATGATAGAAATATTATAAGCGCTGAACTTGCAACTAAACGTAATGAATTAACGAATGAATATAATGCTGATAAGAATGATTACATTGCATCTCAATTCCAAATGGCTCAAGATGGATTTACTGGACCATTAACTCAAGATGCTATTGAAATGAAAGAATTACTAGCAGATTACAACTCATTTGTTGAAGAAAATGGTATGTCAGATAGAAAGATTTCTGATGTTACTTCATTAAGTGATTCTAAACGTAGATATGAACTTGCTAATGATAATTATGAGAAAGTTATTGAACGCAAAGAGCAAGAAAAGAAGACTATTGAAAAGCAGAAAAAAGAGTTTACAGAAAGTGGCTCGTATAAGAGAAGAAATCAGAGAGATGAAAAGCCTAGTCCATCTCCTAGAAACACTAATAGCAATGGAAATAACGGCAATAACGGAAACAATAATTAAGTTTAGAAAGGAAAAAAGAGTATGAATAATATGTATTTAATACCTGCTAATAGTAAAAAGGGTAAACTTATATTTAATATATTTAGAGGAATAGATTTAGCAGTATTCCTAGTAGGAGTAGCAGTAAGCTTGATATTTTTCGTAGCAATCCCAGATACTGGGCTTGTTACAACTCTTATTAAGGTTTTACCAATAAGCGTTGCTGCTTTCCTAGTAATTCCTGTTCCTTATTATCACAATGTGATGTGTTTTATAAAAGATATATATTTATTTCTAACAAATAGAAGAGTATATTACTGGAAAGGTTGGTGTGTGAGAAGTGAATACAGAGAGAAATAAAATTGATGCAAAGGCTCTTAAATATGCAGAAAATTGGTTACCTATTAGATCTATTTTAAATGGTGCTATACAACTTGATGATGGAATGCAAGTTACTGGTGTTAAGGTTCAGCCAAAAAACATATTTATAATGGATTATGATAGTCAAAGGAATGTTATATATAATTTAAGAAATTTATATAATTCAATAGATTATGAGTTTTCTATTATAGTTGCTGATAGACCAGTTGATATAAATGTATATTTAAGTCAATTACAACTCCTTTATAACAATGTGCAAACACCAGTTATGAAAAAGTTAGTAATGCAAGATATAAATAAAGCAAATTTATTTATGAGTAAAGAAATTGGAGTGGCAGATACTGAGTATTATTTGCTATTTAGAGAAAGAAGACCTGAAATTATGCAAAAAAGAATACAAGGTTTAGTTAGTGGTTTTGCAAGTTGTGGGTTAGTTGCTACTCAAACAAGTAATGATGATTTGAGGGTGCTTCTAGACGGATTTTTAAATGACGGAAGTAGAACTGAATTTGGGACGGTGATAGGCGCATGAATTTAAAAAGTCAATTAGCTCCAAAGGGGCTAGAGTTTAGAGCAGGGGATATGGTTATAAGCGGGAAGTATTGTTGTTTCTTAACAATAATAAGTTACCCTAAAATGATTAATGAGGGATATCTTGCTAATTTAACACAATACTCGGGAATTAAAGTTATTATAAAACATATTCCTATTGAATTTTCAGTACTTAGTAAAATGCTTAATAAAGAAATCGCTGATATGAAAATGAAATATCAAAATGAATATGATAGAACTGTTCAAGAAAGAATTAGGCAAGACTATGAAAGTATTGAAAACTTTATTACAATGCTTACTAGTACACAAGCAAGAATATTTGATTTTCAAATGCATGTAATGGTTACTGCTGATTCACAAGAAGAACTTGAAAACAAAAAAGTACAAGTTAAAAACTACTTAGATGCTATGGGTATGAAGGGAACTATTTTAAGATTTGAGCAAGAAAAAATACTAAAATCATGTTTACCTATTTTCCCAGACTCTGATATAGAAGAAAGAATTGGAACGCCAATACCAAGTGTTACAATGAGTGCAATGTATCCTTTTGTATTTGATAGTATTAAAGACCCAGGACTTTCATGTTTACTTGGTGTAGACTTCTCTGGTGGTATTATATTATTTAATCAATTCTTATATCAAATTAAAAAAGAATTTAATAGAAATAACGCAAACATGATAATGCTTGGTACATCTGGTAGTGGTAAATCTACTGCTGCTAAAATACTTTTGAGAAGTAATATTAGAAACGGACACAAAATTATTGCAATAGATCCAGAAGGCGAATTAGAAGAAATGACTAGACTTTATGGTGGAGACTTTATTAATTTAGGGCTTGGTGGAAATTATGGAATGATAAATCCACTTGAAGTAATAGTTGATTCTGATGCTGAAGAGGGTGGAAGTTATGCTGTCCTCACTCGTACACTTCAAACATTAAAAGCATTCATGAAGTATTACAGTCCGGATATAGAAGAAGATACTTTAACTTTGTTTAGTGAAGTGGTACAAGATACTTATAAAAGATATAAAATAGATACTGAAACTGACTTCAGTAAATTTACTAGTGAGGATTATCCAACTTTTGATGATGTTTATGCTACTATTAAAGGAAGATTACTTTCAATGGTAGAAGCAACTCGTGAAAAAGAAGTTATGGAAAAACTAGAGTTAAAAGTAAGACCATTAGTTAAAGAATTAAGATATTATTTTACAGGCCATACTACAGTAGAACCTAATAGTGATTTTATTGTATTTAATATTAGAGAACTTATGAACAGTGATGCTAATATAAGGAACGCTTTATTCTTCAATATATTAAAACATGCATGGGGACTTTGTTTAGATAAAGAAACTAATACAATACTAATGGTAGATGAAGCGCACACATTACTTGCTGATAGGAATACTCTAGGAGCAGAGTTCTTAGCACAAGTTCAAAGAAGAAGTAGAAAATATAATACAGGAACAATTATTATTACACAGCAACCAACTGACTTTGCTAGTCCTGAAGTGCTAGTACATGGTAAAGCAATATTTGATAATGCTAGTTACTATTTGGTAATGGGTCTTAAGAAACAAGCAGTAGAAGACTTAAGTAAGTTAATTGATCTTAATGATCAAGAAAAAGAAAGTATTAAGAGATATAATCAAGGTGAAGCATTATTTGTATGTGGTTCACGTAGAATGAGAATTAATGTTATAGCAACACAAGAAGAACTTGATTCATTCGGTTCTGGTGGAGGACTATAATAAAGAGGTAGATTATGGACGATAAGGAAAAGAATTTAAACAATTTACAAAATAATTTAAACCCACAAAATAATGCGGGTTCTTTTCCTAATCAAAATAATAGTGTTGATAAGGAAAATATTAGTAACAGAATTAATGAAAGCAGAAATAAAAATTTAAATGCTAACACTACTGAGCGCTCTAGTAGCGAAAGTGATACTGCCTCAGATGAAAAAAAATCAGACTTTAATAAAGAAAATGACTCCAAAGATGAAAAATCTGATAAAACTGGAAAGTCTGAAAAGAATGAAAAGTCTGGTGGAGATAATAAATTAAAAAATGCTGGCAAACAAATAGGAAATGCTGCTATTAATAAGGCGAGTGAAAATAGTGAAACTGTTAGAAAAACAGTCGATACGGTTAGAACGGTTAAAAAAACTTCTAAAGTTATTAAAGCAGTAATTAAGTTTTTTTCAACTCCTTTAGGATGGGGAACTTTAATAGGACTAGGAATATTTTTGCTTATTATATTAGTGGTAACTGTATTTCATACAGTAATAAGTAGTCTGAGTATGAAATTTGGCTTGTCAGGTAATGAAAGTTATAAAACTTTTAGTGAAAAATATGAAGAAGGTATGGCTAGAGATGAAATAGATAATATCGAGTCAGAAATGTGCAAAAGGGGTTTATTTACATTTTTAGCAAATTCTTTAGGAATATATGATTTAGGAGATAGTTGTGAACTTGCTCATTACGTTAAAAAAACTCTTGAAGATAAAGAAAAAGAAACAGATTTAACTATT
This sequence comes from uncultured Bacilli bacterium, assembly GCA_934086775.1. Lineage (GTDB taxonomy): Bacteria > Bacillota_I > Bacilli_A > RF39 > UBA660 > CAG-628. The sequence continues at coordinate 23,647 of CAKOIJ010000005.1, forward strand.
AGTCCTGGATTATTTATGTCTTCTATGTATTATAGTTTTGAAACTCAAAATGTTAATGAAGAAGGGAAGATGTATATTCTTCCTAAAATATATGAAACAGGAGATAAAACTAATGCTATTAATGATTTAGATGCAATTAGTACCCTTTTAGATGCAAAACTTTATAATAAAAATGATATTAATAATTTAATAGACAATTATGTACTTGATTATACTAAGTACGATTTTAAACCATTGATTGCAGTTTACGATGAGGATCAAGAAGGAAATAAATTAGATACATTTACGTGCAAACCTTCCGACAATCTCGGAAATCCTTATTCAGTTAGTAATAATAAATTTTATTTACTCTTAAGATATGGTAAAGATGCTGCATATTATTATGAGCTTGATAGTGCTAAATTAAATGCTTATAATAAAACAGATAGTGAATGTATAAATGAACTTTCCTTTAGTAAACCGGATATGTCAGTATATAATGCTGTATATGATATAAGTGATTATTTAATTGATGAAGATTATAGTAATTTAAGTGAAGAAATTATTACTTTAAATACTAATGGATACTCCTTCACATATGAAGATGGATTTATATTTAATACATATCCTAAGTTTATGGGAAAGTATTCGATAACTGGAAAAGATGAGATATTTGACTATAAAACAGAGTTTGATATAGAAAAAATAATTAACAATATAGAATCAAGAGAGGACTATATCAACTACTTATTGGGTTACCCTAATAGTGTAGTTACTAATTATTCTTCTCCGGCAAATTGTACTTATAAAATAAATGGGACTGATATTACCAATTTGAAGGTTAGATTAGTTTATGCTAAGAATGATGCAACCCCTAATGTAGAAGTTGGTAAACCCGTTGTAGGGGAAGATTTAATAGATTTTGAAAAATATGTTTTAGGTGTAGTACATGCTGAAATAGGTGATGGTGGACCTGAAAGTTTAAAAGTTCAAGCAATACTCGCTAGAAGTATAGCTTTAAGTGTTGGAAAAATCATTAATGAAGGAGACCAAAGCATACTTGAAATTACAAATAGTACTTGGGACCAAACATATTGTGACCCAGACAATGGTTGTGATATATGTATGTTACCAGGTAGTACTGTTCATTCAGTATTTACTAAAGGAACTGCGCCAAACAGTACATATTGTAAAAATTGGAAGTCAGGTTTATCAAGTGACTCAAAAATTAGAGCAGCTGCGAGAAGTGTAAATGGTGTAACATTAAGTGACTCATCAGGTAATTTGTATAAAGAACCTTATACAATTTCAATGCAAAATACTTGGAAAGGATATGAGAACTCTGGTAGTGATTATGTTGAAATAATAGAAAAATACTGGGGTGGAAGTTATAAAACAGATAATTCAGAGTGTACTTTTGGTGCTGTTGGTGACTGGGCTACTTGGAAACAATGGGCAAGTCCATGGGGAAACGTGTTAATTGGACATGAGTCTGATGATACCATGGCTAAGATTGGATGTTTACTTACCTCTTATGCAATGGTAATTGCTAAAAGTTCGCCTACATTATTAATTCAAGATTTTAACCCAGGTACTTATGGTCAGGCAATGAAAGATGCTGGTGCTCTTAGTTACGGTGGTGGTATAAAAGATTATAAAACTCCAATAACTGTAGCCACAGGAATACAAAATCCAAATGTAGAAATTGAACAACTTTCTGGTTCATTTAGTTATAAACTTTCTAGAATATCTCATTTCTTACAAGAGGGTTATGATGTTATAATAAGAGTTAGATCACAAGTAAGTGCACTAGAAGAGGGAAGTAGTCACGATTCCCACTATGTTGTTGTAACTGGTATGGATGGGAATGAAATTTATATAGCTGACCCTGGTTATAATATTACTAAATTTTCAGAATTATATAGAAATTCTGGTCTAGTATTAATAATAGCAATTAAGTTTTAGGTGAAAAATATGAAGAATAAAAAGTTTGAAGTTTCAATAATTATTGGTATACTTGTAATGTCATTAATTCTGTTAGGTATTTATCTTGTTTATAGTAAATATAGAAAGGAAAATAGTTATAATATTTTCCTTTCAAATAATACAGGTTTAAAATGTTTCAAATATTCTTGTGAAAATGTTAGTTTTAAAAATGATAATTATTTTAAAATATATATAAATGGTGAATATAAGGGGATTAATAAAGTTAAATACAACAGTGCTAATAATAAACTTTACGTGTTTGACAGTGCAAGTAATAATATTTATAAAGATAAAAGTAAAAGAATATTTATTTATGAAGGAAATACTAATATTAGCCAAATTGATTTTACAACTAATGATACAACTAATGATATAACTAATGAGGATATTAGCTTAATTAACAAAAATATTAATTATGATATATCTGATTATACTTTTGCTTATAAAGTAGTAAAAGATTTTGACAGTGATAACAGTGATGAGGAAATAGTTATAGTTAAAAATGAAAATAAGGCATATGTTGTAGTGGCATATATAGATGGAAAAAATGTGTCTATACTCATAAATATTCAAAATGAGGACTACATGGAAGTTCCAAGCATATATGTTAAAGATATTATAGATATATATAATGATGGTAAGTTAGAATTAATATTATCAAAAGGATATTATGATAATCTAGGAAGTTGTGAAGTTATATATAGATTAAAAAATAATAAATTTGTAAGCATTAATGAGTGTAATTTAATTAATAATTAAATATAAAGAAGAAAAAAACTTTAAAAAATAACTAAAATTTAATTTTTGGTTATTTTTTTACATATAAAATATAGTTTTTTTAGTTTTTATTTGATATAATTATTTTTGAGAGAGAGTGGGTTTTATGAAAGATATTAAACTAAAATTTACAGCTAAACCAAAAGATGTAGTTATTTTTGTGCTTTTTTGTATCTTTTTACTTTATTTAGTGGCTATAGGAGTTTTAAATATTTATGAAGTTACACATAATGATATGTTTTGGGGACTAAACCCCATCAGAGCATTTAGTAAAGATTTTTTAGTTACAACTTTAACCATGTATTTGTTTGCTTTGATTGCTGTTTTTATGAGTACATCAAATTACTTTTTCGATAGAGAAAAAGGTTTTGGTTTTGGCAAAAAGAAAGACAAAGATGATCCGGGTTGGTCTCGTTGGATGAAAGATGATGAGATGAAAAAAGCATATGATGTTAAAGAAATAACATTAAATGCTGATACTTATGAACATGCTGGAATACCAATTATTTTAAATGAGGACAAAGCTTGGGTAGATGATGGAGAAAATCATAGTTTAATTATAGGTGCATCTGGTTCAGGTAAAACTGCTACAATATTAGATCCACTTGTTAAAATTCTAGGTAAAGCAGGGGAAAGTATGATAGTAACTGACCCTAAAGGTGAAATATATGAGCACAATGCTAATATGCTTAGAGAAAAAGGATATAATGTAATAATAGTAAACTTTCGTGATCCTGAACACGGAAGTGCTTGGAATCCACTTACACTTCCATATAGATACTGGAAGATGGGTAAAGAAGATAAAGCAATGGAACTTTTGGAGGACCTTGCTACTAACATTCTAGTTGATGCTAATAACAATGATCCATTCTGGCAAAAGACTGCTGCTGACTATTTTACAGGTTTAGCTCTTGGACTATTTGAAGATGCTAAAAGTGAAAAAGAAGTTAACTTAAATAGTATTAATGCAATGAGTACTTTTGGTGAAGAAAGATGTGGGGCCTCTAAATATGATAAAGAATATTTCAAATTAAAAGGTGAACTTTCAAGTGCATACATAAGTGCTGCTGCAACTATAACTGCACCTGCTGATACTAAAGGTGGTATTACAAGTACATTTAGACAGAAGGTAAGAATATTTAGTAGTAGACAAAAACTAGCAGAAATGCTTAGCTATACTGACTTTGATGTAACAAGAATAGGTAAAGAAAAAACTGCAATGTTTTTAAAGATACATGATGAAAAAACAACATATCATGCACTTGCCACAATATTTGTAAAACAAGTTTATGAATGCTTAATTGATGAAGCGCAAAAAGAAGAAAACTTGAAACTTAAAATTAGAACAAACTTTATACTTGATGAATTTGCTAACATGCCAGCACTTAAAGATGTTGAAAGCATGATAACAGCATCTCGTTCTAGAAATATGAGATTTAATTTTGGTATACAAAATTTCAGCCAACTTAATAAAGTTTATGGTAAGGATATAGCTGAAACAATTAAAGGTAACTGTGGTAATATGTTCTATTTAATAACAACAGAATATGCAGCCCTTGAAGAAATAAGTAAACTTTTAGGTGATGTTAAACCTAAGAAACCAAAAGATGGTGAACCACAGCCACCTATTAGACCTCTTGTAACAGTTAGTGATTTACAACAAATGAAGAAGTTTGAAATGATTATAAAGAGATTTAGAAATATGCCTTTTAAAACAAAACACAAAGCAAGTTTTGAAATATTTAAAGCTAAAAAAGGTGGATGGGGTTATGAAGATTCCATAAGTAGTTATCCAATGCGTGAAGCAAGAGAAATAGAGACATTTGATTTAAAGGCATATGTAGACGCACATAGAACTGAAGATAGTAATCCATTTAATCCATTTGGAGGATCTCCGTTTGTTCCACCATTTGGAATGCCTAGTATGAATAAAACTCCAGGAGAAAGTACTACTAGCACTTCTAACATAGATGATCTTGTTAAGAATATAGATGCTCAGATAGCTAAACTTGAGGCTGAAGAGAAGGAAGAAAAAAATAAAACAAATAATAGCAATGAGTTTGAAAATCTAGTTAATAAGAAATATGAAGAATTTACTAAAGGAGATAATAAAACTCCTGTAGAAAATAAACCTCTTGATAAACCAAATGTACCAGTAAATGGTGTAAATGTTGATGACTTAATTAAGAAGATAGATGCTAAAATAGCAGAACTTGAAAAGGAAGAAGAAATAGCTAGAAGAGAAGAAGTTAAGAATGTTACTCCATTTATGGAAGATGCTATTCATGAAGAATTTGAAAAGAAAGCAGATTTAATTAATAATGATATTATAGAAGATATTGAAAAACCTAAGATTAATATTGATGCTGATTCTATTATTATAGATGATAATATCACTGATGATGAATTCTTCGATGATTTCTTTGGAGATGATGAGTAAAAGCCAGAAATGGCTTTTTCTTATGCATTATGAACTAACAAAAATAAATATAATTCATATTATATAATAGGTGAAATGTATGAATAGTAATAATTTTGGTAAAATAAAAAATGGAACCATCATTGATTTACAAGATAGTTATTATTATAATATTTATCACTTAAGAGGAGCAGTTAATATACCTTATGAAGAATTAATGAATAACTATAGAAACTATTTAAGAAAAAGTGATAAATATTATATTTACTGTAAAAGTGGTAAATTAAGTAAGAGAGTAGTAGCGGTTTTATCTTATTTGGGGTATAATGTTACTATAATTAAATAAAAAAAGGAAGTTTTTATTATGGAAATATTGGAAGCACTAGATACTATAATAACTAATTTATTAAACTTGCTCGGAACTTGGGGAGCTTTACTTGGATGTGTATTCATATTATTTGAATCAATTATTCCAATTCTTCCACTTTCCGTATTTATAACTCTTAATTTTATGACATTCGGAAATATAGTTGGATTTTTTATATCTTGGCTATTTACTATTATGGGATGTATGATGAGTTACTATATTTTTAAAAGAGGAGTATCTGATAGTAGACTATCAAAGTTAAAAGAAAGTAAAACTTTTGGTAAGATAGTCAAAGTGGTTGAAAATATGAATTTTAGCAGTTTAGCACTTTTAATTGCAATACCATTCACACCAGCTTTTGCAGTTAACATAGCCGCTGGAATATGTAGAGTTGATAGTAAGAAATATTTATATGCATTAATGCTTGGAAAAATATCTTTAGTATATTTTTGGGGTTATGTAGGTGTTAGCTTAATAGAAGCACTTAAAAACCCACTCATTTTAATAAAAATAGTTGTTTTGGTTTTAATTGTTTACACTATAAGTTTGGTACTTTCAAAAAAATTAAAGGTCAAATAAATCACTAGTAACCTAGTGATTTTTATGTTATACTTGATATAGTAAAAAGGTGGTAACATGAAAGAGTTAAAAACAAATCTTAAATTTTTATCTACTTACTTTAAAAGTAGTAAAAGACTAGTAATAATAAATATTATTTTAAATATATTATTAATAATAACTTCTGTTATATTACCAATAATAAGTGCTAAGATAATTGCTGAATTAACAAATAGTAACTTAAAAAAAGTGATATACATTACTATTATATTAGTTCTTATAAGAGTCTTTAGTACAATAATAAACTACTTTAGATATTCTTCTAATTATAAAATTTATAATAATATATTATCGAATCTAAGGAAAAACACTTTAAAAAGGATACACTTATTAACAAATCAAACACTTGATAATAACTCAGTAGGTTTATTTGTAAAAAGAGTCAAAAATGATTCGGAAACAATATCTTTAACTTACTGGAGAATTTCTAATGATATTAAAAGTATAATATCAACAATAGGTATATTTATAGCAATATTTATAATAAATAAAGCTGTATGTTTTTTTGCTTTATTATATTTATTATTAATAATTATATTAGATAACTATAACCAAAGTAAAACTAGAAAACTAAGAGAAATAACAAATAAAGAATCAGAAAAAAACACAAGTTTAATAACAGAAACTATTCATGGAATAAGAGACATTAAAATACTCAATATAGAAAATAACACAAAAAAATTAATAAATAAACAAATAAAAACTTTATTAAAATGTTCAAAAAAAGAAAATGAAACAAATAGTTTAATAGGTAGTTTAACTGACATAGTAAGTAATGTATGTGATTTTCTATTAATAATTCTTTATATATATTTAATTAAAGAAAATGTGTTGTCTTTAGTAAATGCCCTAGTATTATATAACTATTCAGTAAATTTAAGTTCATTTCATGGTTATACAGGTGAAATAGCAAATTATATAAATAAATTTAATATATCAACAAATAGAATAAAAGAATTATTTGACAATGAAAAATTTGCTACTGAAAAATTTGGAACAAAGCACATAAAAAAGGTAAAAGGTAAATTTGAATTTAAAGATGTACATTTTAACTATGAAAGAAACGAAGTATTAAAAGGAGTATCATTCACAGTTAATCCAGATGAAACAGTAGCTTTTGTAGGTAAAACTGGAAGTGGTAAAACAACTATATTTAATCTTCTTTGTAAAATGTATGAAGTAGATAAGGGAGAAATATTAATTGATGACATTAACATAAATGAATTAGATAAAGATACAATAAGAGGTAACATTACTGTAATAAGCCAAAGCCCTTATATCTTTAACATGTCTATAAAAGATAATTTAAAACTAGTTAAACCTAATCTAACAAATAAAGAAATGAAAGAAGCCCTTAAAACAGCATGTCTTTATGACTTTGTAGAAAGTCTTCCTAACAAATATGATACTATTTTAGGAGAAGGTGGAGTAACTTTATCAGGTGGACAAAAACAAAGGCTTGCTATTGCAAGAGCATTGGTGCAAAAGACAGAAATAATCTTATTTGATGAAGCAACAAGTGCACTTGATAATGAAACACAAGAAAAAATAACAAAAGCAATTAATAATATGAAAAGAGAATACACAATAATGATAATCGCTCATAGACTATCAACAATAATAAATGCAGATAAGATATTCTTTCTAAATAATGGAAAGATTGAAAGCTTTGGAAGTCATGAATATTTACTAAAACATTCTAAAGATTATAAAAAATTATATGAAACAGAAATTAAGAAAGGAAAATAGTATGAAAAAAACAATAAATAACTTAAAATTCCTTTGGAATTATTCTAATAATTCAAAGCACTTTTTTATACTAGTTATTTTACTTAATATAATTAAGATAATTATAAGCATACTAGTTCCTTTATACTCAGCTAAATTAGTACTTAATTTAAGTAATAATGAATTACATAGATTACTCTTAATAGCTTTTATACTTTTAATGTTAAATTCTATAAACAGTATTCTAAACTTTATAATACTTAAACTTAATATAAAATTTTCAAGTAAAATATACCTTAATATTGAAAAAGACATAATAGAAAGAATACATACACTAACTAACAAAACACTTGATAACACGTCTACTGGTACAATAATAGATAGATTAGATAGTGACTTAGATAACATATCTAATATTTATTTTGAAATACTTTTTAGATTAACTGAATTTATTAAGAGTATAGGTATAATTATAGCTATATTTATAATAAATCCTTTAGTGGGAATAATTTCTATATTATCTTTATCTATAATATTTTTAATAGATAACTATCAAGTATATAAAGTGACTAATTTAATAGAAGATAAAAACAAAAAAAATGAAAAATTTACTGAAACAATTACTGAAGTAATAAGAGGTATGAGAGACATCAAAATGCTTAATATTGAAAAAAATACTATTAATAAAATTGATGCTCAAGTTGATGATACAATATTCTCAGAACTAAAAATAAACAAAACAGCTAATATTTTAGGAAAACTAGCTTCATTAATAGAAGATTTAACCGCATTTTTTAATATATCCTTATATGTGTTTTTAATATCCAAAGGATCACTTACTATAACAAATGCACTTATTCTATATAACTATTATTCAAACATATCATCTTTTGGCGGTTACATAGGTCAAATAATGGATAATATAAATAAATTTAATATATCAACAAATAGAATAAAAGAATTATTTGATAATGAAAAATTTGCTACTGAAACATTTGGAACAAAACACATAAAAAAGGTAAAAGGCAAATTTGAATTTAAAAATGTACATTTTAGTTATAAAAGAAATGAAGTATTAAAAGGAGTAACATTCACAGTTAATCCAGATGAAACAGTAGCTTTTGTAGGTAAAACTGGAAGTGGTAAAACAACTATATTTAATCTTCTTTGTAAAATGTATGAAGTAGATAAGGGAGAAATATTAATTGATGACATTAACATAAATGAATTAGATAAAGATACAATAAGAGGTAACATTACTGTAATAAGCCAAAGCCCTTATATCTTTAACATGTCTATAAAAGATAATTTAAAACTAGTTAAACCTAATCTAACAAATAAAGAAATGAAAGAAGCCCTTAAAACAGCATGTCTTTATGACTTTGTAGAAAGTCTTCCTAACAAATATGATACTATTTTAGGAGAAGGTGGAGTAACTTTATCAGGTGGACAAAAACAAAGGCTTGCTATTGCAAGAGCATTGGTGCAAAAGACAGAAATAATCTTATTTGATGAAGCAACAAGTGCACTTGATAATGAAACACAAGAAAAAATAACAAAAGCAATTAATAATATGAAAAGAGAATACACAATAATGATAATCGCTCATAGACTATCAACAATAATAAATGCAGATAAGATATTCTTTTTAAACAACGGAAAGATTGAATGCTTTGGAAGTCATGAATATTTACTAAAACATTCTAAAGATTATAAAAAACTATATGAAACAGAAATAAAAAATAATATTACTATTAAAAATTAGATTTAATATTTTATTAAATCTAATTAAAGGGAGCCTGAAATACTGAAATCAGGTTCTTTTTTTGTTATAAAAAAGAACCGGCAAAATACTTGCAAATGGAAATAATATGATAAAATGTATTTAGAACATTGGGAGATGTAATATGATTGAGACAAATAGAAAATTAAGAGTTAAATTTAAAATAAAATTAGTTACTGAGGAAGAAATAAATTCTTCCATTACTAATTTTAAAAGTGTACTCATAACAAATAATTTATTAAATGCTAGAGGAATGAATCCTTCAAATTATCCAAATCTTAATGAAAGTACCAAAAGTTTTTCTAAATTTGAAGGAGAAGTTAAAGAAATGCTATCTACTAATATTAAGTGAGTATTTTTTAAGTAAAGTCTTAAGTTTTTTTATTGAGTTTTTCTCTTTAGTATTATATAATTTTATTAAGGAGAATGATGTTTATGGAGTATATAATCATAGGTTTACTAGTACTTATTATAATTCTTATTATAGCAGTATTATTAAAAGTTAAAAAGAGCAGAGAAGATGATATATCTTTAAGTAAAGTAGAAGGAGATATTATTAAAGAAATAGGAGAATTTAAACTTACTTTTTCCAGAGATTTAACTGAAGACTTTAATAAACTTAATGATAGGATAGAAAATAAACTAGAGTATATTAATGGTAAAGTTAATGAAAGGTTAGATGTTAATTTTGAAAAAACAAATAAGACATTTGCGAGTGTATTAGAAAGACTTGCTAAAATAGATGAAGCTCAGAAAAAAATTGATAATTTATCTAGTGATATAGTTAGTTTGCAAACAGTACTTACTGATAAAAAAAGTCGTGGTATTTTTGGAGAAGTAAATTTACATCAAATTCTTGCAAGTGTATTTGGAGAAAAGAATGATAAACTTTATAGTTTGCAATATACTTTATCAACAGGTGTTATAGCTGATGCAATAGTTTTTGCACCTGAACCACTTGGGAAAATATGTATTGACTCAAAGTTTCCCTTAGAAAACTATAGATATATGCTTGAAAAAGGAATTACTACTGAAGAAAAAACTAGAAGAGAAAAGTTATTTGAAAGTGATGTAAAAAAGCATATTGATGCAATAGGTAGTAAATACGTTATAAGTGGTGAAACAAGTGATCAAGCAATAATGTTTTTACCAGCAGAAGCTATATTTGCTGAAATAAATGCATATCATACAAATTTAATAAATTATGCTTATTCTAGAAAAGTATATTTAGCTAGTCCAACAACATTAATGAGTTTACTTACAGTCGTGCAAGCTATTTTAATGGGAATGGAAAGAGATAAGTACACAAGTATAATTCACAATGAACTTAATAAACTTGGAGAAGAATTCTTAAGATATAAAGATAGATGGGATAAATTAAGCCAACATATGGATACTGTAAGTAAAGATGTAAGGGATATTCACATTACAACTGATAAGATAACTAAAAGGTTTGATGAAATTAGTAATGTTAATATAGAGAATAAACAAATAGAAGGAGGAAATTAAAATGGATATTTTAATAATTATTGGAGTAGTAATATTATTTTTAATTATTACTGGTATTAGACAAATTAATGAATATGAAAGGGGAATAAAATTTAGATTTGGTAAATTTAATAAAATAATGAAACCAGGCTGGAATATTATTTTACCAGTTATTGACTCTTATAAGAAAGTTGATGTTAGAACAAAAGCAGTAGATGTTCCTGAACAAGAAGCAATTACTAGAGATAATGTTTCAATTAAAATTAATGCAGTACTTTATTATAAAATTTTTGATGCAAGTAAAGCAGTACTTGCAGTAGAAAACTTTAATTATGCAGTTAGTCAACTCGCACAAACTACTATGAGAAATGCAGTTGGAAGTGTTAGTTTAGATGAACTTCTAAGTGAAAGAGACAAAATAAGTACAGAAATTTGTAAAATAGTTGATGAAGCAACTGATCCTTGGGGAATAAAAGTTGAAAATGTTGAACTTAAAGATATAAGTTTGCCAGAAGAGATGAAAAGAGTAATTGCTCGTGTTGCAGAAGCTGAAAGAGAAAAACTTGCAGTAATTACTAAAGCTCACGGAGAAGTAGAAGCAAGTGAAAACTTAAAGAAAGCAGCTGAAAATTTAAGCCAGGCACCAGGTGCTTTACATCTAAGAACACTAGAAACACTAAACGATTTAAGTAGTGACCAAAGTAACACAGTAATTTTCACACTTCCCATCGAAGTATTAAAAGCAGTCGAAGGATTTGTTAAAAAGAATGACTAACGATGAACTAAAAATTAAGGTAGATGAATTCTTGTCTTCGGGAGATATAAGTGAATATACGTTAAATAATTTACAAATGTTTATGTCAATTGCTATTTTATATGAAAATCTAAGTAAAGAACTTGAAGGAACAAAATTTAATGCAGAAACATTAAAAAACTTACCTAAACTTGATTTATATACAAAAATTGATTTAGTAAAAAATATGTATAAAAAATATGGTTATCCTTTAACTGATGATATGTTTGAAGAAGTTCTATCAAATGGAACAATTGATTTCAGGGAATATGAATATGAAGAAGACGACTATTTGTCAGTTATACGTTCTGGAGTGGTTGATGGAAGTGCTGGAATAAGTGTCGGAAAAAGATTTGTATCTTTACCCAACTCAGGATATATTACTGATGCAATAATACTTGCACACGAGCTAGGCCACTATACTGTTGGAATATCTGAAACTTCTAGTGATCATATGATTAGTGAAGCATTCGCTATATTCAGTGAATTTCTAATGGAAGATGAACTTTCAAACTTAGGTTATAAAACTGAAATGGATTATGCAAGAAAACTAAGATTTAGAGATACATTTGCTAAAAACTACTTAATTCCAGTAATGGGAGCATTAAATGTATACTTAACACTTGGAGATTTTGAATATGAAAGTTTTAACAAACTATATAGTAACTTACCTTTGGAAAACTATAAAAAAGACTTAGCAAATGTCAAAGAATTCTTTAATAGACCACTAAGAAAAATAGATATCGATAGATGTTTATACTACACTTTTGGATGCATATATGCTTATTATATGTATGATAAGCTAAAAAAGAATCCAGACTTTAAAGAAAACATTTTCAAAGCATACTCTGACCCATACAGAAAAGACTTAAACTCATTTAGTGAAACTCTTGGACTTTATGAAATAGATAAAGAATTAAGTAAAGCAATAGATGAATATAAAAGTGAATTAAACGAGGAAAAACTAGACAAAAGTGTCTAGTTTTTTGTCAATTAATTGTCAAAAAAATAAAACTTGTAATTGACATAATCTTGTGATATTATATTAATAGGAAAATAAGGTGGTTAGTGTGAACAATAATTTTGAAGTAGTTAAAAGTTTAATTGGACTTCTAGTTAAGAAAGCTGGTTTTGACTTAGATAAAAACTACAGTGAAATAGAACTTGAAAAAACAAAGAATAATATCAAAGAGTTAACTCTTGAAAGAAATAATTCTAATAATAAAAAGACTTTGTCTAATATTATAGAAAATCTAAAAGTAAGAGAAGCAACATTTGAGAATAATGCAGAGATAGTTGGGAAAAGTTTACTTGTTGCTTATGAAGAAAATAAAAGCTATGATAGTATAAAGTCTAGGATTGAACTTCTTTCTAATTTAGCAATTAAAGGTACTGAAGAACTTGGAGTAAGTACTTTATATAGTGAACTATCTTCATTAGAAAAGAAATATAGTGAACTAGAAGAAAAGATAAATACTTTTGATTATGTAAATACTAATGAAAAGGAAATGGATGAAAGATATAAATCTTATTTAGAGAATAAAATAGAGTCACTCAATGAGGAATTAAATAGTTTAATAAGAGAACTTGATAGTTTAAGAGATGTTGAAATAAAAGATGTAAATATTGTAACTAAGATAAAAGAGTATGTAAGTAAACTAGAAAGTGATTTAGAAAGAATTAATAAAGTTCTAAACAGCAGTGCTAGTTCTAACATATCATTTGAGATATTTGAGAGATTAGAAAATGCTAAAGAAGATTTAGAAGTTAAAACTAATAAAGATAAAGAAACACTTGAAAAGGCTGAAGGGATGCTCGATAGTGTTAGAAAAAGTAGAATTAACTTAAATGAAAGAAAGAAAATTCTTGAAGATGAGATAGATAAGTGTACAAATAAACTTAATAATGTAAAATCTAAAATAGATGAAAACTCTTATGTAAATCAAATTGAAAAGATAATAGATGTTAATGAACTAGAAAGAATTAGATTAGAAATAGAAAGTTTAAAGAATAAAAGAGATGCTCTCTATGTAGATGGTTTAAAGGTAAAAGAAGAACTTGTAAAAGAATGGAGTAAAATAGGAAGTTCTACTAATGATGTAAAAGAAGAAGTTAAGGAAGAAATAAAAGAAGAACCTATTAAAGAACCTGAAGTTATTAAAGAAGAAACAGAAGAAACAAAAGAAGTTAAAGAAGAAGTAAAACCTGATGAAGAAACTACAAAGAAACATAAAAGAATAGAATTGGATTGGTGAAGAAAATGAACTATAAAGCACTTGAGGATTTAATTAATATTTTAGTTAAAAAATCTGGTTATAAATTATCAGATTTAAAAGTATTAGAAGATGTTGATTATTTAAATGATAGAAAGGATTATTTAGAGGAAGAAATCTCTAAAGTTAAGTCAAGACTTAATGGTGAATATATTGATAAAGATAAAAAATCTAAATATGAAGAAGAAAGAAAGTATTTAGAAGATAGTTTAAGTAGTTTAAACAGTGAAAAATCTTCACTAGAAGCTAAACTAGAAGATACTTCTAATAAAGAATTACTTGATAAAACTTTAGCTGAATTAGATATTTTAACTAATGAAATAGCTAGGGTAAGAACAAGTATTAAAGTAGTTAATTTTAAATTGGATAGTAAAGATTATATAGATACTTATTCTAAAGAAAAAGACGAAGTTCTTTTATCTAGTTTAGAAGAAGAATTAAAATTAATTAATAAATTTATTGATATTAAAGAAAATAATTCTATTAGAATTGGTAATACTTTACTTGAAGAATTTAAAGGTGGAACTAGTTATGAAAGTGTTAAATCACAAGTAGATACACTTGTAGATAATGCAAGGGTTAATTATAATCATACTTTAGATGAAATAAAAGGTTCTAATATATTTGAACTTATTGATAAGTATTCTACTAGTAAGAAAGAATATAAAGAAAGAGTAGAAGAAAGTAATTATGATGTAGATAAAGAAAAAGAAAGTATTTTTGAAAAGACTAGATATCATAATAAAAGAATTGAAGCTCTTAATAGTATGAACTCTGGTATTATGAAGAGAAAAGAAGAGTTAAATGTTCTAGTAGAAGAGTCTCTTAATTTATATAATTCATCTAGAAGTGAGAGATTATTAAAAGAAGAAGTTTTAGAAGAACTTTTAAGTAACCTTTATAAAGAAAGTAATTTAAATAGTGATTTAGAAAATATTATTAATAATATAAGACTAGATATTACTAATTTAAAATATTTAGAAAATAAATATAATTTAGATGTACAAGGATATTTAGAAGAAATAAGAAATTTAGATATTAATTCTAATAATTTACAAAATGAAATAAGTCTTGAAGAAAGATGCTTAGAGATTTTAAACAACATGCTTAATACTAATGTTTCTTTAGTAAAAGATTTAGAAACTAATATTGATCTAATAGATGCTACTAATAGAATAAGTAGTTTAACTAATGAACAACAATACTTATATGTAAACGTAGATGTTATTAAAGAAGAAATTGAAAATATATGGTCTAAAGGTAATGATGAAAGAGTAATAGAACATAAGACTTCTTCTATGTATGATGAAGATGAAGAAGAAAATGAAGATACTAAGGTAGATAGTGTTTCAGAAGAAAATGAAGACACTGAAGTAGAAAACTCTAGTGTAGAAGAAACTGAAGATACTACAGAAGAAAATCCTTCAGAAGAAAAAGATGAATTTGAAGAAGAATTAGAAGATGTTGATTACTTAGATTAATCAACTTTTTCTTTTCTTTTTTATTAAACTATGATATTCTATTTATTAAGAAGGTGAAGTTATGGATATTTATAGTTTAAGTTTTAATGATATAACTGAGAGTACTTTACCTAATAAAAAAGAACTTTTAGAAGAATTTAAAGATAATTTAAAATATGTAAGTGATATAGTATATAGTGATTATAAGAAATTAGGAGATATGATTATAGAAACTGATGGACTTGAAGAAGAAAATATAAGTGAATATGTGTTTTCTGGAGAAAAAGTAAAATATTATTTTAATCCCATTTTTAGAAAGAGTAAAAGCAATTTTACTTGTCCAGTAAATAGCCAGGTATATAAAAAAGGAGAACTTGCTTTTATATTTAAACCACTTATGTATCTTCCTAATAAAAAAGAATTCTATACTATTAAAGAAATAAAAGCTTCAAGTTATGAAGAAGATTTTTTTCCTGATAATATAAAATCTTTTGATGACTTTTATTATAAAACTGAACACTCATATACTTTAGGTTTAGAAGAATATTATAATTTTAGTACTAATATAGGTGGGAGTATTAAACTCGTAAAGTTAAGATAAAAACTCTAGAAATTCTAGAGTTTTTACATAAATATAAGAATTAATAAACCAAGTAATAAAGTATATAAACTAAAGTATTTTAAATTACCCTTTTTAACTACTTTAATAAACCACCTTAATGTGAAATATGATACAACCATAGAAGCAATGAACCCAAGACCATAAGGTAATACTAAATCATGAATATTATTCATTTCTAGTAGATCTTTTAGTCCTAATATGGTAGTTCCAACACTAACCGGTATATAAAGCATAAATGAATATCTTAATGCTGTTTCTCTATCCAGTTTTCTAAATAAACCACCAATTAAAGTAGAGCCACTTCTGCTTATTCCAGGAATTAAAGCAATTACTTGTGAAGTTCCAACTATTAAAGAGTCCATTACATTCATATCACTTTCATTTCTTTTACCTTTTATATTACTTACAAGAAGTAAGAACAAACTAGTTACTAAAAATGCTATCCCAATTATGCTCATATTATTTAGTTTACTTTCAATTGAATCTTTAAATAGCACACCTATTAAACCTACAGGTATACTACCAAGAACGATTAACATGCAGTATTTGAAGTCTTTTTTAGTTTCTTCATTTTTAACTTTAAAGTATTTAAAGAAATTCTTTATTAACTTAATTAAATCATCTTTATAAATAACTAATATTGCAAGTAAACTACCAAAGTTAACTATTATCTCAAAATTTAAATCAGTAGTAGTTATTCCAAGTAATTTCTTAAGTACAAATACATGTCCACTTGAACTAATAGGAAGAGGTTCAGTTAAACCTTGCACTATTCCTAAAAAAATATAAATTAATATTTCTTTCATATGTTTCACCAATATAATTATATACTAAAATTTTAAATAAATAAATATTATTTATTAGGAAGTGTAAAATGATTATTAAGTTATTAATATTATTTATTAGTGTTATTTTAATAAGTTTAAGTATTACATTTGATATTATATATTTAAATTTATTAACTATGGGGTATAGTTTTATAGAATATGTTAATTTTATTATTAGAAGATGGGAATGTTTAATATTTATATTAGGAGTAATTTTATTATATTTTATTATGAGAAAGGGTAAATAATTATGGTATACGTTTATGATATTTTAGTTAATTTTAATGAAAAGATGATTGATTTTTATGACTGGGATAAAAATGATCAAATCAGGCATATTAGAAAGATGCCTATTTTTAAAGTAAGTAGCAAAGTAATAATGGATATTATGTTTAATAAAGTGAAAATAAACAGCGAAATAATTAATCTAATAAAAGACAAAACAGAAGTTTTTAATTTAAGAAGCGTCAATACTTTACCATTTGTGTGTACTTTTGTAAGTGCAGAAACTGCTGTTGCAGTTAGCATGAATAAAAATGGTATAGTTTTAGAGAAAAGTAAATTTTTAGTTAATGAAGAATTAGAAATTATTGGTGTAGGTAATAAACTTAAAAAAATAGATTTAGACTATTCTATATTAGAAATAAAAAATCATTCTTTACTTTTAAGGAGTGAAGAAAAAATACTTAATGAGATGATAAGAGAAATTAATTTACTTAAAGATAATGAAGAGGTAATTAATTATTTATATTATGAATGGTTTAATAAACCTTGCACTAAAAATGCATATGATGAATTAATTTTTGATTTAAAGAAAGGCTTTACACCTAAACATGAAGAGTTATCTAATCTTTTAAATATTCTTATAATAAAAAAATAGGTATAAAATACTCTCTTTTGTAAACATTAATAATGAGGAGGAGTATGAAAAAAGTAATAGTTGTTATCTTAAGTATATTCATGATTGTTGGTTGTTCATTACTAAGTAGCGGTCCTACTAAAAAAACTGAAGAGTTTTTTAAAAAATATCAAAACTTAGATGATGATGTTTTAAAAGATTTAGAATTAGTAGTTGAAGGAACTACACTTTCTACTGAAAAAGAAAAAAGGGATTACACTAAAGCTATGAAAATGCAATATAGTGATTTAAAGTATAAAATTACTAATGAAAAAATTAATGGTGATGAAGCAGTAGTTACTTCTAAAATAAGTGTATATGACTTTTATAAAGTACAAAGTGAAGCAAATAAATATAAGACTACACATGAAAGTGAATTTATGACTGATAATAAATTTGATGAAGAAAAGTTTATGGAATATAAACTTAAACAAATGATGAATACAGCAGAAAGAGTAGAATATACTATAGATATTAGTTTAACCAAAAAGGATAATGAATGGACTATAAATGAACTTGATAAAACAACTTTAGAGAAAATTCATGGTACCTATAATTATGAGAGTGAATAAACTCTCTTTTTTTTATTAAAAATGTGGAAATTGTTTGTGAAATGTGATAATATTATTTACTGGGAAGTGCATTATGAATATTTTAAAAGATAAATATATTAATAATTTAATAATTACACATATAACATTATTTTTAATAGAAACCTTATTTAAAGTATTAAATAATTTTAAAGTTTTTTCTTACAGTTTATTAAGAATTTATATTAGTACATTTATTATAAGTTTAATTATAACTTTTATATCAAGTTTATTTAAGAGTAAAAAGATTAGAAATTTTATAAATATTTTATTTGTATTTATTTATTCAGTTTATTCTCTAATGCAACTAGGTTTTATAAATTTTCTAGGTGTTTATATATCTCTTCATACAAGTGGGCAATTTGGTGCAGTTACTGATTATATTGGTGACTTTATGGTTAGTTTTAAACTTATTTATTATATAATACTAATACCTTTTATTTTATATGTTATTTATTATATAGTTACTAGAAAGAAAAAATATTATAAGTATAAATTTAGTAAAAGAAGTTTTATTTTGTTGTTTCTTTTAATATTAAGTTGTTCTTTATATGTGTTTACTTTAAAAGCAGACTTTATGCAAAATAAATATCAAAGTAAAAAAACATATGATTTATTTATTAATCCAGATGTTCCATCAATAGTAGTACATGAAATGGGACCAGTAGTATTTGGAATCATGGATGCTAAAACAGTTGTTTTCCCTCCAGAAGAAGTTTTTATTGATAATGATATGAATAATAATCAAAATAATGATGAAAACACTGATAGAGAAGTTTTACCAGTACTAGATAATTTAATTAGTGAAAGTAATAATAAATATTCTAAACTTAATAATTATTTTGCAAAAAGAAATATTACATCATATAATGATTATACTGGCATGTTTAGTGGTAAGAATGTAATTGTTATTTTAATGGAAAGTGTAAACGAAGGAATAATAAATGAAAAGTATTTTCCAAACTTTTATAGAATTTATAGTGGAGGATGGCACTGGGAAAATAATTATAGTCCTAGAAATAGCTGTGCAACTGGTAATAATGAATTTAGTGCAATGACAAGTTTATATTCTATATATAATACTTGTACATCTAATGTTTATAAAGAAAATACTTATTTTGAAAGTATATTTGGTCTTTTTAATGATGCTAATTATAATACAGTAAGTATGCATGATTTCACTGAATGGTATTATAAAAGAAGTACAATACATTCAAATATGGGAAGTAATCATTATTTAGATACAAAAGAACTTAATATTTTTACTAAAGGTATATATGGAGAATGGCCTAGTGATGAAGAATTCTTTACTAAAGCATTTAATTACATAGAAAATAATCTTAAAGGAGATAAACCTTATATGGCATGGTTTACTACTGTTAGTTCACATCAACCATATATAACAAGTTCTGAAATAGGTGACCTTTATAAAGATTATTTTATGAGTGAAGGATATTCAAAACCAGTTAGTAGATATTTTAGTAAATTAACCGTACTTGATAATGCTCTTGGTATTATGTTAAATAAACTAGAAGAGAGTAATGAACTAGAAAATACTGTAATAGTACTTTTAGCAGATCATTATCCATATGGTTTAAAAGCTGATTATTTAAAAGAATTTATTAACCATGAACTAGATGACTATGAAAGAGAAAAAACTCCTTTTGTTATTTATAATCCTAGTATGGAAAGTAAGACATTTAATGAATATACTTCATATATCAATTTAATTCCTACACTAGCTAATTTAATGGGTATTAATTATGACCCTAGATTATATATAGGTAATGATTTACTTAGTGATAGTTATGAATCTAGAGTAGTTTTTGCAGATGGTTCATGGAAAAATGAAATAGCATATTATAATGCTAGTACTGGAAGTATAAAATATTTTACTGATAAAGAATATACTGTAGAAGAAGTACAAAGAATTAACAACTTAGTTGCAATGGATATTTCAATGAGTTCCAGCGCAATTAAAAGTAATTATTTTAATTACTTAGGTAATAAAATAAATGAATATAAAGAAAGTTTAATTAATGTAGATGATAGCAATGAATAAATTAAAAGAAGAATATACAAATATTGTAAGTGATATTTTAAATGATGAACATTTTGTTATTTTACAAAATGATTTTCACCATGGAACAACTAAATATAATCATTTAGTTAAAGTTTCAAAGTTATCTTTTATAATATCAAAAATACTTAAATTAAAGACAGAAGAAACTACTAAAGCAGCACTTTTACATGACTTCTTTTATGGAGAAAGGACTTTAAAAGAAGAAAATAGTTACTTAAGACATCCTCATACAGCTGCTTTAAATGCTAGATATTATTTTAATACTAATGATTTAGAAACAAGTATAATTGAAACACACATGTATCATCATGTTCTTTTAAAGAAAATATTTCCATTTGTAAATAAAAACGAAAGTATTAATATAACTCAAGGTAAACCTAAAACCAAAGAAGCTTGGGTAGTTAGTATTAGCGATTTATTTGTATCAGTACTTGAAAGTACATTATTTCTAAAATATAAATTCAATATAGCATTTATATATTTAATAACTATCACAATAAATAAATAGTACAATATAAAGTACTTGAAATACAAAAAAATATATTATATAATGTATATAGAAGAGAAATCTTCATAAAATAAAAAAGGAACATTCGTTAATTCGAATGCTTGCCTTATAGATTTGGTTAAGCATTTATCCTAAAGGATAGATGCTTGTTTTTATTACAAATAGTATTACTACTATTATAATTAAAATAATAATTATTCGGGTAAGTACCTTTATTATAAAGTTTCTTTTCTTCATAATTATTACCTCCTTCCAGAAAAAGATTTTATAAAAACCCCCAATAAAACGTAATAAAGAAATAAAAAGAATTTATTAAAAAATATAAATATAAAGTACTTGAAATACTAGGAAAAAAATGGTATTATTTTATTAGGTTACAGAAGTAACCTAATAATAAATAAAGACAAGGAAGTGAAGACATGAAACATACCCCAATAACACCAATAAATACCTATTCTCAACCTGTATTTAATAT